>CAZVBC010000053.1:25329-25891 GCA_964625155.1 uncultured Pirellulaceae bacterium | reverse complement strand
GAGCGATTTTAGGACGATCATTGACTCACGCGACGATGCAAAGCAGAAAACGCTGACGATCGGAAACAACTGACTATTGCAAGCAGCCACTGCGTTCGCTGTGTACTCTGCGTTTCAAATGTAGCTGACCATTGGTTTTTTTGAATGAGTGAAGAAAACAACGCGCCAAGGCTGACATCATCTGAGACCAAAGTTCCAAATCGCGACACGAGGCACTAGTATCACACGCGTCTGTCTTTGATGGCTGGCATGTGAGAATGCTATACGCGCAGCCCGATGGGCTTGCGGTTAAACGATTTCACTGAAACAACTCAGCTTAGTTCGCCCTGCAACAATCGAATGTGACGGTTGTCCTAATAGCTGCGTGAGTGGAATTTTCGGTTACAAATGATTCGACACCGCAACTCGCTCAGTCTACTTCCAACCAATGCGTTCGCTGTGTACTCTGCGTTTCAAATGTAGCTGACCATTAGCTGTTTTGAATGAGTGAAAAAAACAACGCACCACGGCTGACATCATCTGAGACCAAAGTTCCAAATCGCGACACGAGGCACTAGTATCA
>CAZVBC010000053.1:0-25229 GCA_964625155.1 uncultured Pirellulaceae bacterium | reverse complement strand
CACGCGTCTGACTTTGATGGCTGGCAGATGCGAATGCTACACGCGCAGCCCGATGGGCTCGCGGTTAAACGATTTCACTGCAATTGCACGAGTTAATGACCAACGCTCGTCTAACCGACGATATCCAATTGGCTTGGAGGGTCGGTAGAAATGGCCTGCAGTTCATGGTCACTGGTAGAATCCTCGGGTTGAAGAATCGCTGTCGGCTGGCGATGTCGACGATGGAGTCCATGGTCGAGACCTTCGCCGCCGCCCTGGGCGTCGCGATCTGCACTGGCTTGTTCGGTGCGGCCAATGGTTTCCGCTCCAAACGTGCCCATGGCATGTGTTGCTTCCGATCCCGATGAGCGATCTTTGGAGGCAGATTGGGCTGCTGCGGCAGCAGCGATAGTGGCTACGATTGGCGATTGGATCTGCATGATCAGTTCCTCGGAGTACCTGTATCCTTGGCTGACGAGCTGATTTTATCAGGAAACACCTGTTGAGAGGTTAATTGGGGAAAAGGTCGTTTGACCATAACTGGATTGTCGAGCGAACCGTTGACCTCGATCATCATGAAGGCGGCATACCGAGTATCGGCAACCAAAGGGGCAAACGAGTTTGGGATCCAGAACCGGCGACTGACGTAGCTATAGAGTTCCAAATCTAATTCGCGGCGCAGATTGGCTGATCCACCCCCTCGCAAACTGAGTACGTCGCCGTCAAAAGCCAACTGTAGTGGAATACGGTCCCCGTCGATGCTGAAATTGATATCTGCGGTATGAAAGGCTGCACCGTCAACGGGACTGACCGACATGGTACGCAGCAGACGCATCATGATGGGCAGCTCAAATAACTTGGCATCACGCAAGCGGATTGCGCCTGAACCAATATAAGTTTGAGGATTCCAGGGAACGCCACTGATATCCAGATTAGCCGAACAATTGGCTTGTGAAGGGACGTGATTGACCCCAAACTCTTGCAACATGAGGCTAAGATCGGCGGCTTCGAGGCTGGATTGCAATTGAAACTTGCCTGTGTCTAGGCTACCGAATCCAGACAGGTGAATCTTGCCTGACAAGGCTGCTGCGGTCATTTCCTGTGGTTGTTGAGGGTTCGACGAAGGGATGGCATGGGACAGGTACTGACCAAAATACACCTGTTGGCCAATGATGGCATACGGCCCAACCAAGCGCGAGACGGGCACGCCACGTACGGACAGCGAATCGAGTGCAAGTTTGCCAGATAGTGCGATATCTTTAGGCTTGGTGTGCCCAGCTAGCCAAATCGTGCCACGAATTCCACTGGCCAACTTGTTGGCGCCCAATTCTACATCTTCGACATCCATCTGCATGTTCAGTTCGCTGCTCAAATCTTGTGGCTTGCCTGGTTGAAAATTGAATCGAGAAGTGCCCAATGCACTGATCGGTCCGCGCACATCCAGTTTGGAAAGGAAGTTCCGCATCGACTCTGGAAGTGCCTGCAAGAGTTGGCCATCGAGGATCATGCGCGTGGTTGGCAACCACTGTATGTCGCTGGTCCAGTTATTGTCTGAGATTTTCACACATCTGCCTGAAACGGCGACTCGGCTGTCTCCGTTGGACGCGGAAGCTCGCTCGATGATCACTTCGCCGGGTCGATAACGAATATCGCAAGCTACATCGGATAACAAATAGGGAATCGGTTTGGGAAAGAAACGGAGAGATTGATCGGTTTCGAAGTTCTTTTTTTGCTCTTCGTGTATGGCGACTTCGATATTCAGCGTCGCCGCACCTTCACTTCGGCTCAGCGAAACTTCGACATTGTCGATACTTCCAGAAGGTTGCAGTTGTTCCCACATGTGCTGTGCGTCGACTGGCAGGGCGCGCAACAGTTCTTCCTCCATGGGAAGTGCGAACGCGCGGAATTTCAGTGCAACAGGGAATTGTGTCGCCGGTTTAGTTTGCCATTCGCCAGAGCATTGAATACGACAACTGTCATTGCGTCCCTCGAACTGTGAAAGTTCCCAGCGGCTGTCGCGCGCGCGAATTCGACCACGTACGTCGTACATGGGATAACGAAAACCTTCGTATTGTATGGTGCATCCATAAACTTGGGCATCGATCTCCTTGTGCCAAAACTGCGGATTCTCGGGTCGACGTTCGAACACGGCGCGATTCACTCGCACACTGCCCGTTGGGTGCAGTGCCCGTACGAACTGTTCACTACCACTGCGCGGTTCATCGCGAGGCGTCAACGCCGACAGTAGTTTTTCGTCTAACACGATTGCTTGGTCACTCGAGACGCCCAGCCGACCAAACCATTGTCCCGCAGACTCTGTAAACGACCACGCTGCGCGCACGACCTGGCCACCTGCCAAGCCACTCATGTCCTCGCATGACACCAATTGGTCTTTGTAGGTCACAGTACCGGTAACATCACTCAAGCGATACGGAAATACCCAGGGTTCAAATGATACGCGGCGACAATTGATGGTAACATCCGGTGTCCACTTCTGCCCATCTGAGACGAGCACGACGTTAGCGTCGACAACTCCTTCCAATTGCAATCGGTTCCAAAACTTCTGCAGATTGGGAGGTAGTGAATTGTACAAACGAGCGTCGAGTTCAAGTCCGCTTACTCGTGCATCCAACACGACCGGAGCGTCCAATCCAAGGCCCTGAATATCGGTATTGAGATCAAATCGAGCTTTACCGCTGTGTGCCTGCATCGATCGCAATTGCAACACTTTGGGATTGCAATGGAAGGTCCCTTCTAGTCCTTCGAGCGGATAAGGCAGGCGCACATCATGCAATCGTCCTTTGGTAAGCTGGCCGCGCAGTTCAAAATTCATGGGTTGGTCGCGGGCAACACTACTCACATTGTATTGCGCTGATAGGTTGCACTCTAATCCCGAGACCTGTTCCAGATACTTGGAAAAAGACTTTGGTAAGCGAGCGAGCAGGGTGCGAGAGAAACTCAGTTGAGCAATGTCGCCGAGAATCTGCCAACGCTGCCGGTCTGCAGCCAGTTCGAAATTGGCAGTCAAATTGTCGAATACTCCACCCCCTTTGGCTTGCAGGGAAACGATGACGGGCATCGTGGCCGGCGGCGTTACACCAATTGGCCTCAATGATTCACTGAGCGACTCCAACGACTGCGGCGTGCGAGCTTCACACGTAACGTCATACAAGGTGATACCCGAACCAGCAACTTTCCGATCTTGTAAGATGCGGACGACACCTCCACTTAGTTGTGTCCTAGGTAGCTTACCACCTGTGGTCTGACCTCCGGAAAAGAACTGCGGCGACCAGCGTCCATCTGCCAGTTGCCAAACGCTCAATTCCACTCCATCTAAACTCACTTGATGAATACGAATGGTCTGCTGGATGAGATGAGCGACATCTAAGTCACCGGTACATGTACAGCGTTGGATCGACAGCACTTCGTGACGGGATTTGCCGTCGCGCAGATGGAACTTGATGTCGGTCGCGATGATCTCACCGGCGCGCGGGGTCGTAACGCGGCCGATTGCGACAGATAGGTGTGGGAACATCTCACGCAACCGCTTGGTAACGGCGTCGTGCAACCTACGATCGACTTGATCGTTGACGACGCGCATCGAAAGGACAACAGCGGCAGCGGTCAATACGACGATCAACCACAGCATCGCGCTGTCGCGTCGGCGGTACGCGTGAGTATTCAGGTCACTTTGTCGATCATGACCGGCCAGGCGAGACACGTCCTTGCTCTCCCATCATTCAGCTTTGGGAAACTTTTCCTTTGATTACTCGCCAATTCTCCACAAATCCTGCTAGAGCGCACCCCGCAAGCACCGTGGCCGTCAAAATCGCCGGTTCGCGATAACGAACCGACCCCACAAAAACCATATGCAAGACGGTAAAGTAAATCGTGGGTAACCAACAAATCATCGCGAGCCACCCAGAGCGCACCAGTAATCGGCGGCTGCCAGCAATCGCCAGCGACATGACCGCCAAGCATCCTCCGGTAAGGGCAAGTCTCAACCAGGTCGAACCTACTTCTTTACCGTCGGGCCATAAACTCCATACTTTAGAAAATTTGACTCCAGCCAACCACAGCGCTTGGCCTGGATTATCCACCGACCATTCCCATGCCAATCGTGTCAGACGTTTGTTGAGACGGTACTCGAAAACGTCATTATGAGCAAGCGCAGACTCAGGACTCGCCTGTCCAGCACTATCTTCGGCCAGCAACCGATTCGCGTGCTCGACTGCGAAACTCATTCCCTCATCACTTCCACCGGTCGCGCCTGCATGTAACCCATCATAAAGACTGGGGCCGACTTGCAACGTCGTCGGCACAAACCGACCAGTAATGAAAGCATTGCGAATCCACCATGGACTCATTGCTAGCGAACAAGCCAAAGCTGAAATTACGAAAATCAACCAATGTCTGTAACGATTTCGTCCGCACACGATGCCAATTCCAGCCAACAAAGGTGCAAACAAGAGCCAGCTCGGTCGCGCGAGAATCCCCAATCCCGCAGCAATTCCTGCGACACACGACGCGTGGACGATGGTCGTACGAGAGTTAGCGCAATACGCAATCTGCCAGGCAAGAATATTTGCCAACATGAGTGGACAAAAAATCGCCTCACTGAGAACGACGACACTCATGCCGACCGCACCGGGATACACTGCTGCCAGTGCTCCCGCCCAACAACCTGCGGTCCAACCACCCAACCGTCGTCCGATGATCATGACCAGTGTTACGGCAACGGTTCCCAGCAGGCAACCAGCCAACCTCGCGTACCAAACTCCCTGTGCCTCGTCGCTAAAAAGTGTAAAAGGTGCCAACAAGATGGGATAAGCTGGTGCACGAAAGATCTTCGAGTCTGAGCTACCATACTCGTACGGTTCGCCACGAGCAACGTGCCCAGCGAGGATCCAATAGCTGTGGCTATCGCCAAGCCGAAAAAGTCGCTGCTCACTTTCTGCTTTGGCGTGCCAATATGCGGCAACGCTGGCGCGAACGCAGAAGGCCGCAAGCAGGATCGCGAGAGGCAAGGCGTGCTGCAGCGAACAAATTGAGAAGCTTTCGCGCCGATTCAATTAAAACTCGATCCTAATTACTACATACTAATTCTTTGCCGTCGTCGCTAGGAATTCATACAGAGCTTTTGTGGCCGGATCGTCAGGCTGGCCGAGATTATCATTCAACTTCGAGTGGTCGGTGTCTCGAGCACCAAACAACTTGGTGGAAATACCGGCCGAGGACAATACTGCCCCCAATCGCTGAGCTTGCGCGGAGGTATCAGGATGACTGCCGACATACAAAACTAAGAAAGGTGGGATTCCTTTGTCGCGTGCGACGTGCGTTACTGCAGAATAGTCGCGGTGCTTTTCTGGATCGTTGCCAAATTTTTCACGATGCCCATTTTTGGCTTGCGGCAAACCATGAACGTAGCGACGAATTTCAGCAGTCGTAATGATGGCTGGTACATCGTACGTATCACCATCGACGGGAATACAACCCTTCAACATCGAAAAGGACAATCCTTCTGCCTTGAGATAACGGTGGTCGGTGCATACGATGGCCGCTAACTGTGCACCTGCGGAGTGGCCACCAATCCACATGCGCCGCGCATCGCCACCATACTTACCGATATTATCGTGAACCCACCGAATCGACTTGGCAACATCGCGAATAATCGTTCCCATGTCGACTTCGGGCAATAGGCGATAGTTGGTCGACACAAACACGAAACCCTTTTCCGTCAGAACTTTAGGTTTCAGGGCGACATCCGATTTGTCCCCGGTCTGCCACCCGCCGCCATGAATCCAAAAAATTACCGGCAAGTTGTCGCCCGATTGCGGTTGGTAGACGTCCAAAACATGCCGGGCATGACCATCCGCATACCGGATATCGCGATGAGTTGTTTGTCCCTGAATGGAATGGGCCAACAATACCAATATCCCCAGGCTGACGATACGTGAGCGCATGTTTCGACCTCTGCTCCAAATTAACAGGTGCCTCAGAACCACAAATAATATGTGGTCAGTCAGTATTTCTCACACAGTGTAATAGCATAGGTCGGGACAATTCTATAGGATTGACCTGGGCTATTAGAAATTTGGTGTGGACGCAATTTTCGGATGCGCAGTTTCTGTTCCAAGTAAATCGCCCCGTTTGGGACACTTAAACAAACGAATTCGCTCGTCTCCGCCCGAAAACGACTCCCTTGGCGGCTCCGCAGCGTGTGACACGCCAAGTACGCTGCGCTTCGTCGAAGTTTTTCGTGTTTCAGCTCCAATCGCAGAAACAACACACTGGCGCGGCAGAGCCGCCAAGACAGTGCGTTCCCAAACGGTGGAACGAGCAACCTGTGCGGGCCCAAATGTCAGCAGCTATCCAAAATTGGCGATGACTTAGATCGCACCAAAGCCAGTGAGCACAACTTTCACTGTGCGTGCGAGAATTCTTAGGTCGTTGGTGAGACAGCAGTTTTGGAGATACATCAGGTCAAACGCGACTTTGCGACGATACGATTCCAAGTCATTGGCATAGCCGGCTTCAATCTGCGCGATGCCCGTCAATCCTGGCTTAAGACCAAGTCGCTGAAGGTAATTTGGTACCTTCGCGGAAAGTTCTTCCATGTATTCGATACACTCCGGTCTGGGCCCCACCATGCTCATTTCACCACGCAGTACGTTCAACAACTGAGGTAACTCATCGATACGCATTCTGCGCAAAAACTTTCCAATAGGAATCAAGCGACAGTCGCCTAATTGCGCTTGACGGGGACCGCTCGTATCTGCCTGCACGTGCATCGTACGTAATTTGTAGATCGTAAAGGGACGCCCATAATTCGGTTGCTTGCGTCTACAATCAGCACGGTCTGCCTGGTTGCCTTCGGCCTCCTTCTGCCTACGAGAATTTAGTCCTACGCGGATCTGTGTAAACAACACTGGTCCGGGTGAAGATAGTTTGATTGCCAAGGCCGCCAGCAACATGATAGGAATCGCCGGTACCAGTAGAATAGTGGCCACGACGCAATCTAATAGGCGTTTGACCAGGCGAGTTCGCCTGTGAAGGCAGCGTACGTTGGTACGTGCTTGGGGTAAATCGAGTTGTCGCAGCCAAACCGGTGGAGCAATCGCCGGGTGTGCGATTCCATCTTGCAGCAGATCGTTGCCAGCCACGGCTGCGAGTCGATCGAGAGATCGTTCCCGCTCAGCCAAAACACCCTGAGCGGTTGTCGGTCTGTGTTCAGTTGCAGGGGTGGGAGTCAAGACGGACATGGATTCGTTCGCGATCGATGGGAACTTGTGCTTGGGTGTCGTTCGCAGTTTCATTCATCTGTCAAGCATATGTTACATTGCTGACAATCAACTGGTTCCAGATCTCGCTGACCAAATTTGCTAACCTTGTAAAACACCCTTTCGATACAATCGTTACAAACCTACGATTTGTGAGCTCGGTTCTCTATGTGTCCGTTGTTACCGCCAAATCATCCGCGATTGAGTATGGGTGGATTGGCTTTCGCTCATACACTATCGCAACTTGGATGGGCAAAAGCCAGCTCGCCTATCGCCGATATCAAACCTCAGTCTCCTGCAGACGTGGACAACGCCGAATTGGCTGGACCTATTAGTAAAGAATTATGTTTGTTGGAATCGTGTCTTCGTTCGTCCAACATCTCAGGATTCCCAATTGAATTGACTCGTTTGGGAAGTCGACATCTAACGAGACTACATGAGCTGGGGGTGAGTGTTTATGAGGGCTGGCCGCGATCTTGGCGAACAACGATCGATACCTGGATCGGCAGCCGGCTGTACATCGGTCATCGCCGTTTTCTTGAAGGTCGATCGCCACTGGTCAGTTTGGTCAGCTCTCGGCTTGGCAAGGCACAGCAACAACTGCCGCATTGGCCAACATTACTCCAGCGCGCACTTGAGTCCATCAAGCGTCGTCAAGAAACTCTGTTGCTGGTCAGGAGTTCGGCCAGCGACGTTATCGCACGCCCATTCGCGCGACGATTTGATCTTCCTTGCGTTGAACTCCAAGTCGCTCATCCACATTCACCATCAGCCACCCAGTGGCTTACCGACAACTTCGAACAGCTCTTGCGGAAGGGCGTCCGAGAGTTCGCGGCAGATGTTCCTCTGGTCGCAATTTCTCCCGCCTTGGACTCTCCGGTGCAATGTATTGATCAATCATCTACAATCGCGGGTACTCCGCTACAGGATCGGTTGCTAGTGGCGTTAGGAGATCGAGTTATCGTGCTGCATGTACGTAAGGGAGGTTCGGTCGAACGATTAATTACTCAGCGATTGGAAGATGCGGCCTTCCCGTGCGCCAGTTTGTTTGTCACACTCAAAGGTGCAGACTCGCCGACCAAGCACGCAGCCAATTCTTGGCTAGAAAAAGGTGGAGTGGGTTGGTACTCACCGACCGGCGGAAATTCATTGTCCGAGTTGTCTTGCCGATTTGCTGGCCATGCGCCAGGCGTTCGGCAATCGACTGCACCACTCCGGCTCAATAGAACGCTTGAGCAAGATGATTCCAGCGATTCAGCTTACCTTGTACATTGTACGCGAGGCAGTTCAGGGCCGGGCCCCGATGAGTCATGGTCGCAATACCAAGACCGCATTTTTTTGCAGGGCGAAATAGATCTGCGGACTCCCTTATTATCCTTAATTAGAATTCTGCGCCAGCGGTGCATTATGGGGAGTGAACGAATGTTTCGTACCAACACTCCGATGATCAGTTTCTCGGCGGTACCACTTCCATCGTTGCTCGCGCGGCGCACTTTTCAAGTTCACTTAAATCGATGGGATTGGGAACCGTACGGGCTGTTGATCCGCCGTGAAATACTGCGAGAGCGTGGAGCCAAACCCGTGATCTATGGTGGTGAGGAACAATATTTGACGATGACCGACGACCAGCGATGTTGGTTTCAGCCTTCACAGAGAAAGGGCGCTGGACAACTTAGTTGGTCCGACGAGCGGGAATGGCGCATTCGTGGTGATCTGTGGCTCAGTCAACTGCCGTACGATTCCATAATCGTATTTGTTCGAACTGAGCAAGAAGCTAACTTTGTCGCTAAGGAGTCCCCGTGGCCTGTCATTTGGATAGAATCTCTGTAAGGTACCAGGGTGGCTCATCTGCGGTTGGGCCGCTGACTCACATCGTATGTGGTCAGCAAAGAGCACTATCGATAACTCAGTGCTGTACACTTTCGAACGGGGCGAAATGCTGATGCACGAGACGCAAATCCTGATGTTACCAGACGTTGACGTCGATTCACGCATTTGGGAGCCGCAGCGCCAAGCATTTCCTCATTTGATAGTTGATGATTGGCTAGACATCCAAACGGGCGAATCGTTCAGCGACTACGCACTACGCTGTGTAGATCAGTGGGGGGGCGGAGCCGCAGACGTCGTCGATATCCGACACCCATACATGCTCGGTGGCGTGGGTCTGGGCGGTGTTCTCGCCTTGGAGATGGCGATGAGCCACAAACTGAATTCACAATCGCCGACTGCAGTACTATTGGTCGGCAGTTGCCGTTCATGGGACGCGCTTCCCGTTTGGGCGTCACACAAGCCAATCGACAAGTTTCCTCCATGGCTGGTACGGACGCTACAAAGCATTTGGCGAACAAAGACGTTGGACAGCCAACAACCAATGAATCGAGAATTGGCTCAACGCGTAAAAAAGTTACAGGCAGCAATACCCACAGAGGCCGTGATACGCCGAGTTCGCCTGTGCGCATCTTGGGAACGCGAAGGAGTTGATGTTGCTCGTGCACCGTTCCGAACTCACCAAATTCATGGTCGACGCGATACACGCATCCTGCCCCCCAAAGCCCTGGATGCAACGTTGATACTCGATGGTGGTCACTGGATTAACCTCAGTCACCACGTCGCCGTCAATAATTGGATCGAAGCGATCGTGCGCGATCAGGAGTTGTTACGTCGTGGTTCCAAGGTTCCACGATCAGAAGAGCCAGCCAACTAATTCAACCAAAGGGAATACCAAACGATTCGTGTGCAAGAAAATGAGCTGCAAGACCTATGTAGGTATGGTGATCAGTCGCCGTAAGCCAACTAGAAATTTTTCCAACGCGCGAGCACGGTGGCTAAGGACCGCCTTGACTGAGATCCCTAGCTCCGCAAAGGTCAGGTGATACTCTGGAATTTCGAACAGAGGGTCGTAGCCAAAGCCGCTGCTGCCGCGACCGACTTCGAGTATACGCCCCCAGCAGCGCCCTTCGGCTTCTAAGTGAATTTTACCCTGAGGGTCAGCTAATGCGATCGTCGAGACGTAGTATGCGGCGCGGCGTTCCATCGGCACATTCTTCAGTGCATCAAGCAGTTTGGCATTGTTCGATTGGTCAGTCGCTTGCGGTCCAGAATAGCGCGCAGAATAAACGCCCGGTTGGCCATGTAATTCCGGAACACATAGTCCACTGTCCTCTCCAATAGTCCATTCCTTCAGATGCAATGCCTGCTGGATGGCTTTCAAGCGAGCGTTTTCGATAAACGTCTGGCCGGTTTCTTCTACTTCAAGGGCGTTTGGATAATCAGCCAGCGAACGCAGCATGACGCCCATCGGTGATAATAGGCCAACCAGTTCCAGGTGCTTCTTCTTGTTATGTGTGCCAAGTATCAGGAGCTGAATTTGCATGAGTGGCAAGCGATTATGACTGGTGAATGACTCGGTAGACTCGCAGCCCAGAGCGTACGAGCTTACCGAGCATTTTAAGCCAAGAGAAGGCTTGTCAGCGAGAGGATCGTTTTCTGCCGAGTAATGATCCGCTGTACAAAGATGAAGTCTTAGGACGTGGCACAGCCATGGCCTTGCCTTCCAGATCAAACGGAATTTTGTCGATCGACTTAATGCTCTGTACTCTTTGCACGCGACCTGTACTGGGGTCCTTAGCATCCATAGTCTGGAGTCCACAGTATTCTGTCAGAGTCTTGATGATATCGGGATGATATTGAAATTCGCCCCCTGGTTTGGAATCGCCAAGCGAATTGAAGCTGCCAATCATGACATAACTGCCAAAATAGTCGTGGAACTCATAAGCTTCGACGTTCTTCTTCCTTAAAGCTTCGGTCATTTTGTGAGCCTGCAGTGCGGCATGTACCAGCAAATCGCTTTCTTCGTTCAATTGAGAAATTTCCGCTCCGCTCCCTAGGTCGGTTGTCGAACGCCCAACAAACGAAGCGACCCGAACGGTAAATCGACCGGGGCAGTCTAACAAGGAATGTTCGATCTTTTTGTCGCGATTAAGGTCGACGACAAAATCGTCCGTAATTGTTGCTTGGAAAAATTCGTCCGGCAACAACGGATTGCGCGTGATTAGGGCGGCACCCATGGCTCCCCGTTCGAGATTCTCTTTCCGATTGGTCAATTTCCAAATCGAACTGCGATGTTTGGAGACCATGGCGGCCGTGTCGTTCGCCTCGGACGGCTTGGATGAAGTTGGCTCGGCCAAAGTTTGCGGTTTTGCTGTCTTTACCTTCGTCAACATCGACTGGATTTGGTGCGAGTCATGTTCCGTGAAGTCGCCAACTAGGACAGCAAAATGTTCCTCGCGAGTCTGATTGCGTGCGCGCAGCCGTAGCTCAACTGGCTTTTGAGCGTCGGGTAAATTGTAGGTGGCCACGGCCATCGGTGCAGTGGAATCGAACACTTTCTTGTGCACGTAGGCTTTCACTCCAAGAGTTTGACGAAGTTCTTTCGCCAGGGCAATAGCCTTCTGCTCGCCGTCGTCACCTGAGATTACGGTTGCCAGAATCAACCACGGTCCACTTTCGTCTCTTAACTCCAAATCCGCCTGACCGACATTGGCAGATCTCATTTGGAACATTGACAAAAAGGGTGGAACTGCCACCACCTGAGTTGCAATAGTGCTCAAACAGCCGAGCACCAACAAACCTGCCAGCGTCTGACGTCCTGTCATTTGAAAGCCTCCTAGAGAACACGTTCCGTTCAAAATGCTTCCAGTGTGCGTATGCAACGGAACTCGCTGCATATTCGCCTGCTCGACCATTCAGTTTCGAGACTGGTATTTCATGCATGTAGCACATTCCGCTTCCCTTATCGATAGCGAAATTTGGGATTGTTAAATTAGGGAGCTTTTCCAGATTAATTCTGAAACACTGAAGATGATTTCTGCAATCACTTTAACGGTTATGCCGATTGTACCTTTCGAATCTCCCTCACACGTGGATCAAGTGTAGGTACTTTTGAGTCGCGTCGGGGAACCTCAGGGGATCGCTAGCGACCCAGTTCTGAAGTCAGGCAAGAGGCATACAATGCGCAGGTTGAAGTTCAGCAATCGTTGCTTTTCAGGCGTACTTAGCGGTTTGCTTGCAAGCTCCCTTTCAATGACTAGCATCGGCCAACAGTCCGTTGCGCAACTCCCCACAATGCCGCCCAATTTACAACCGGTTCAAGGTACCGGTTCAACCCAACCTGGGCTCGCACAGCCGCTCACACGCTCCAACACCCAGCCGCCATACAACCAGCTCAACCAGCAGGATCCGGCCCGCTTGCAGACGTTCGAATTGCCGTCCGAATTGATTGGCACAGTCGGAGCCCGGTTGCAAATCCTGTATCACGGCCACACGCGTGTTCGCGTGACCACCGACCCTCGCACGGGGCAATTGATGGTCATGGCGCCAGAATCCGTCCTCCGCGAGATCAATGCTCGCATGCAAACGTTGATCGCTGAAGCGAAAAATGCGGGAATCAATAACGACGGTGGGTATGGAGTCGGCTCCACACAGCAACATACTTACTCGCTGCAGAATCTCAATTGGCGCGAGATCGAAGAGACTTTACAGCGGTTGATGGGTACGCGTTTAACCGTAACCACCGAAAACGATGGCACCACAGCCAACTTGCGTGTCGCCAACCCTAATGGTATGCAGGATTTAATGACGGTCGACCGCCGACAAAATCAAGTGACTCTCTTGGGCTCCGGTCCGGCTGTCAACGACTGGTTACACCTAATACATGCATTGGATACTGGCAAATCAGATCCTAACAAACAAACTCATGTGTTGACCTTGGCCCCTGCCGAACCGCAAACGGTCAATCGGGCGATAAAGTTGATTCGGGCCGCATTCCAGCAATCGCAGGCCGATGGTCAAGGGGCGAATCGCCAATCGACAGCCGGCCAACAAGGCCAACCTCAGAATAACACACCCCAACCAGGCGACAATGATCAAGTGACCGCCATGGGGAGTTTGGATACTCTTGGGGCCGATTCGGCACTGCTCGGCGATGTGCAGATCGAATTACTGGAAGGTTCGGACATCGTGATCATTCGCGGCAACAAACGAGATGTCGAGCGAGCTTTGCAGCTCATAGACTCCATCAAGAAGATGAGCATTGAAACCGCACCGAAGGTCGAAATCTATCCACTCCAACACGTCAACAGTGATGCGGTGGCCGCATTGGTAACTACTTTGTACGGTCAAAACCGGATCCTCGCCACACGCCAAGGCCAGATCGAAGTCACCGCACTAGGACAACCTAATGCCCTGCTTTTGATAGGTCGCGAAGAAGCGCTGAACAGCGTAAAAGATTTGTTGCTAAAGTTGGACCAGCCTCTAGATCCAGCTCGGGAATTGCGAGTTCATCATTTGATACATGCCTCCGCGACTGACGCGCTAACGACAATCCGCAATTTCTTTGTCGACATCCCAGGCCAAGGGAACACCGCCCGAACAGGACTGGGAACACGAGTAAAAATTGAAGCTGACTACCGCACGAATTCACTGATCATCCAAGCGTCTCCTCGCGATATGGAGGAAGTCATGCGTTTGGTTGAGAAGATCGACGTCGAAGGTACGACCGCCCAAAACGCGGTACGAGTCTTTCGATTGAAAAACGCGACCGCCGAAGAACTGCAACAAGTGTTGGAAGAGGTGATCAATGGCCAGCCCGCAGGTCAAGGACAGGGGAACGCTCGGGCGACTCCAACCAGCACCAAATTGGTGATCGTCGATCCTGAAAATTCCAACAAAACAGAATCAGGAATTTTGGCCGGTGTAGTGATCACTGCTGACCCAACTGTAAACGCTCTGGTGGTCCGAGCTCCGTCACAGAGCATGGAGTTGATTGATAAGTGAATCGAACAACTGGGTCAGCCACCCAATGCCGAAGCGCAAATAAAAGTCTTCCAAGTAAAGAACGGAGACGCCACTTCCTTAACCGCCACCTTGCAACAGATCTTTGGTTTGCCTGTGACTGCAAATCAAGGGACCGGTGGATTGTTCGGCGGAGGCAATCAAATCCAACAGGCGTTAGTCACTGGCGGAGAAACGTCGTTAGTGCCGCTGCGACTATCTCAGGATGTGCGTACCAATACGATCATCGCCAGCGGTACGAAGACCGATTTGGAAGTCGTTGAAGTCTTGTTAATGAGATTGGACGCTGAAGGCTCGCAAACGCGTCGAACGGAAGTTTTCTGGCTCCGTAATGCGAACGCAGTTGATGTTGCGAACGCCTTGACAAGTTTGATTGCCAGTGAAAGACAAGTTTTACAAACAAATATCTTGCTAAATCAGGCGATCAGCGTCTATGAACGATCCGATCGCGAGATATTCGTTGTCGCGGAACAGTTAACGAACAGTTTGGTCATCAGTGCTACACCACGATATTATGATACCATTCGCAAAGTCATCGAACGTCTGGATCGACGTCCTCCCTTGGTTGCGATTCAAGTGATGATGGCTGAAGTCAGTTTGACTGACGCGTTGGATATAGGTACCGAGCTGGGGTTGCAAGACGCCCTATTGTTCGACCGAAATACAGCCACTGGAGGCACACTCGGTTCGCCAGTCTTTAATCAGGGTGTTCCCTTTGCAACAACTCTGCCCGCAGCACAACAGCGCCTTGGACAAAACGTAGCTGGTCAGGGTCTGTCTACCTTTGGCCTGGGCAGACAGAATGCCCAGCTTGGCTATGGTGGTTTGGTACTGTCGGCTGCTAGTGAATCCGTCGGGATTCTTTTCCGTGCACTTCAAGATGCTGGTCGCCTGCAGATTCTCAGTCGACCACAAATTATGACTATGGACAATCGCCCTGCACAAACACTCGTTGGTCAGAATGTGCCTCGTGTTACAGGTGTGAATAATGGGTTAAACGGATTTTCTGTGTCCACTGTGGATACTCCCGTGGGTTTGCTGCTGGGTGTAACACCTCGGGTCAATCAGGACGGACTAATCATGATGAGCGTGAACATCGCTCGCGATACCGTTGGTTCAACCGATACTGGGATTCCAATCGGTTTTGGTCCAGACGGCGAAGTCATCCGTTCACCTATCATCAATACAACTTCAGCCCAATCGTACATCAGTGCTTATTCAGGGCAGACGGTTGTGTTTGCTGGATTAATTACCAAGACTCGCAGCAGCGCTTCCAGAAAAATTCCTATCCTCGGCAGTTTGCCGCTAGTGGGCGGATTGTTTCGCTTTGAACAAGAAACGGAACAACGGACCGAACTGTTAGTGGTTCTGACCCCACGCTTGGTTGAGACCGACGAAGACTATGAAATGATCAAGCAGGTGGAATCGTCCAGAATGAGCTGGTGTCTCGCGGATGTACTGAACCTGCACAGCGATGTTGGATTGTCCGGAGGGAACGGACTGTGGGGACCAGCCAAGACGTCCACCATCTATCCAGACCTCCAGCCTGCAGTAGTAGAAACAAATCCTGCCATGGAAGGCGAGAGTATCTTGTTAGACGGAAGCAACCAAGCGCAACCTTCTGGTTACTTTGGCCCGGCCGCTGGTCAGGTCCCTAGTGGTGCAATGTCACCTTTGCAACCTGTCAGCTACGAAGCCAATCCTGGTTTGAGAACCAGCACCAATGCAGTTCGCAATCCGGCGCCCCCAACTACCAACACGACACCTGGCGTCCCGAACTCCAGCCAACTGGTTCCCGCTTCGACGCCACCTGCTTACTCGACTTATACCGGAGCAACTACGTTCGGAAATAAACGGTAAGGCAGGCGGGAATCAGGCACTCGAGCTGTCCGAAAATTCTGCGCAAGTTTTTTTACAAATAAAGTTTCGTCAGCCGTCTGCGGTAAGACAATCGCAGACTAAGCGGCGGGTGATTGAGAGAGCAAGCGTGCTCTCGTGGCCAATGATTGCTCGGCGAACAAATCGCCAAACGGATTAAATTGATTGGGAATAGGAGTCCAGAAACCATGCGTTATACGCTAACAGTTTTATCACTGTCGATTCTCTCGATCAGTACTGGATGTACTACGCTGGCGACAGGCAAGTCCAATTCCAAAGATGCTTGGAGCATCACAAAACTGTGGAAAAAGGAATACCAAATTCCACAAAAAATGGTCACGATTTGGACGCACGATGTACTTGCTTCTGCACATGCGGCTCCCACGCGTGGCTTTGGCGGTCGCGTCTATTTTTACAACGAAAAATCGCAACCCATTCCTGTAGAAGGCGAATTGGTTGTGCATGGCTTTGAAGAAAAACCTGGCGTCCTGCGAGAATACACAACTCAGTCGGACAAACGATTTCGATTTACTCCTGAACAATTTACTGCACACTATAGCGAATCCGATTTAGGAGCTTCGTACAGCGTGTGGATTCCGTGGGATGGAGTGGATGGGGCACGTAAAGAGATCACTCTCATCCCCACATTCCGTGCCGGCAACGGTCAATTGGTACAAGGTGCAGCATCGAAATTGGTCCTCCCAGGCAAGGAATTACCTGGCATGGGGCCAATGCCAACCGGAGTTCAGCCAGTCGCATTCCAACAGAGCGTCAAGTCTCCTGAAAGTACGACCAACACTACTGAATCTGGTGCATCCACTGGTGGTGGCATGACCACAACAACCATCAACGTCTCCTCGTCGGCCAGCCAGCGTCTTCTGTCGCCGTCCACGGTATCCACCGTACCATCGACAACGATCCAATCCACGGTTCAGCCGATGACGAACCCTGAAGCACACGCCAAAGTAGATGCGATTCTCGAACAACTTCGGCGAATCAATAGCCAGCCAGTCACGACAAACGCGTCAGCCGGATCAAATGGTGCTGTCGACAACACTACACCCAGTAACGCGAGTTCTCCGAACGTACATAACCTCACACCACCTGCTCAGAACCGTCGACCTCAACAATCAACCGCAGGATTTGATACCCCGCACGGCATACAGCGAGGATTTTGACAATGTATCAGTTGCGCAGCGCCACTTTCCACCAGCCTGAAGCTCGGTCGCGAATGTACCAACCCCGCAACTCGGTCAATCCACATCTGTTCACTCAGCCCTCTGCGTTCGTTGCGATCTCCGCGTTAAAACGGGCATGATCAATAGGATTTGAAACGCAGAGTGCGCCGCGAACGCTGAGGTTGGCGTAACTTCAGGAAAGATTTCTGAATACTCGCGCCGGATTAATTGTTCTGGACCGGAGTCGGTACGATCGGCAACGGCACCGTGGTAGCAGTTGGTGGTGAACCAGCATTGGACGCTGGGGCAACAGCGAGCTGGTTTACAACATTGTCGATTCCCGGTTCCAACTTCAGTAACCGTTCAACTAGGCGCGCATCATCCTGCGAAGCGACTTCTCCTCGAATCGTGGCGGTTCGACCGGTAATCGAAACTTGTGGGTTGCGAACTCGGTCGCCAAGAGGCAGATTGGCAAACCGAGTCTGCACAACTTGCGTTCGTTGGTCGGCTGGTGCCAATGGCATTGAAAACCCCAAGCGTACGGAAGCACGTATCTTCGACTGGTTTTGGTTGCTGTTGCCTCCCATTCCTGTGCGACCACCCGTACCTCCCATTCCCATTGCTCCCATGCTCATTCCGCCCATGCCACCGAGCATTCCACCCATGCTGCGCCCCATGACTGCGGAATTTACCAGCGCATTGCTGCCACCAAAGCTGAACGCATTTGTGGACATCGCAAACGGGTTGGTTGAATTACCTGTTTGGCCAAGTCCAGATCCAAATCCCATGCCAGTACCGGATTGAGTTGCTTGTTGGCCCGTTCCACCTGTCATGCTGCTGCCGGAGCTCAAGCCGGCCGCAAATGCGTTGGAGAGATTCGAATTGTTGCCACCACCTGTACCTCCAGTGAAACCGCCACCACCGGTTCCACCACCTGTACCTCCAGTAAAACCGCCACCACCGGTTCCACCACCGCCACCTCGCTGGGCTAGTGCGGTCGCCGACATCGATAACACCATCACAAGGGCGAATAAGCGAATAATCATGTTCTTAATTTCCTCACAAACCATAAAAGATTTTTCTGTACCGTGAGGCGCTGCGGCTTGGAGTCAGTTCTTGTTCGCGGCACTAACAAATATCAGTTCTACATTCAACTAGTTGATTTTTCGTTCAGCTTAAAATAAACCCACACCATCCTTCGAAGTTCCGATTGCAAGCAACGGTAACTGTACGCGAGTGTTCTAGCGTGACGTTGATTATACGTTGCTGGAACTCCGCCAGCTTCTCCACCGATAGAATTGAGGAGATTATTTCTAGTCGGTAATGACACATCTCATTGCTTGCCGGTGAGCAGTCGAAATCGTTCATGTCGATTCCCCCAGTTTTATCCCGCAGATCATTGGGTTTTTCGTTACACATCGGTTCTTCCCCAACTTCTGCTCGGCCTGTGAATTAGCCTCCGTCATTCACAGTTTGCGACCGAACTATTACCTGGCGATCAATGCGAAGTGTCTGGATAATCCCACAATTTCGCAACTTAATAGTGGTAAGGGTAAAATATCAGCCCCGAACCTTCGAATACAATGCTTGTTTCCGTTAAGTTTGCGAGTGCATGGCTCAGACTAATCATTCGGTTTGGCGGAAAGAGGTAGATCCTTTACCCAATCAGCCGACTAAATCGCGGACTCGGAATTTAGTAGCGTCTCAGATTCTTATCGAGCAACCCATTTGACTTTCGCTAGCATTTCCCGGTGCTGCGTAGTTGTAACGTTTTGTCCGAAAGGGTGGGCAAGGTTTCCATTTTCACCGCACGTCGGTTTTGGGTAGACAGATTTTGCCGTTCAAGAGATCTTAGTAAGAAAGCAGATTCAGAATCCAGGTTTGACAGCATGAATTCACGTTCATTTTCGCGTGAAAAGAATTAGAACCACCATCTAGAGCGGCCAATTACTTCGGCCTGGCGGTTGTGGTTAATCCAGAATTTTTATTAAGGTTCGTTATTGAAATGGTCATCAGTGTTCCTTCTCTGTGGTGTCGGAAGGTTGTCTTTGGTTGTTGTGCGGCCGTGATTTTGATTATAGGCGGTCGTTTGGCTGTTGCTCAGCAGGAAGATGCATCTCGGTTGACCGCACCACAGTTATTTCCAGACACGACGCTGGCCTATTTGCGCATTGATGATGTCGCTAAGACGCGCGAGTCTCTTGGCCAATCGACTTTGGGAAAACTCGGGAACGACGAGAAACTTAAACCGATATTGTCGGAATTTTACGGATCTTTGGTAAATAATACTCAGCAGTTGCAGGATGCAATCGGTTTGAACCTCGACGAGCTGTTATCGCTGCCGACTGGCGAATTGGCGATTGCTTTGCTGCCCGCCGATCGTCCGATCGCGAATGTGGACCGCCAGTCCAAGGACGGCAATACTCAAGTGCGGGTTCGTATCCAATCACCTTCGATTGCAGTATTGCTCGACGCTGGGCAAGAGATCACGGGAGTCCAGGTAATCTTGGCACGCATCCGCAGTGCGACGGCGGAACGTATGGTGGCAGAAGAGAAAACCGTCGATCGCTTGACGCTCGTTACCTACACCAATCCCAACCGAGCGCGCGAGCGATTCGGGTATTTCATCGATGGCGGAGTTTTTGTAGCGAGCACCGACTTAGATGTTTTGGATCGGTTGGCGAATGTGTGGTTGGGGCGGCAAGCGGATTGGCAAAGTTTGGCTGACAACCGGCGTTTCACATCTTTGTTAGCTAGATGCGTGGGGACTCAGGGTGAACGCCCGCAAGTTTCATTTTATTTCGATCCATTGGCTACCGCTCGAAGCGTGGTACCACCCAGCGCGATGGCGACTACGGTTTTTGCGGTGTTGCCGGCGTTGGGGATTGACGGCATCCAAGCAATTGGTGGCAGCGTCATTTTGGCACCTCCAGATTTCGATTCGATCAGCCACCTGCATGTATTGCTCAGCAGCCCGCGTCGTTCGATTCTGGGGCTGCTACGTCCTCAAAGTGGTTCGACGACACCTGAGATTTTTGTTCCAGATAGCGCGGCCAGCTACTTTACAATTAATTGGAATATCAAAGCGACTTTGCAAGCAGTCGAGCAATTGTTCGATCAATTTCGTGGTGAAGGAGCTTTCGAGAAAGAGGTCATCGGACGTGTCAGTAGTCGTTTAGGGTTTGATTTTCGGAAGGACTTTTTGGACAACATCGAAGGTCGTTTGACCATGCTGCAAGGCATTGTGCGCCCCATGCGCATCAACAGCGGCTCAAATGTTTATGCGATCAAACTGAATCATCCCAAGATCTTCGAAGAGACAGTCTTACCCAAATTGGTCGAATTGGCGGGGCGTAATAACCGCCCCTTGGGGGTCGAGCAATTCGGTTCGATGCAGGCACATGTATTTGAACCGCGACCGCGACGCACTCCTGCTCCCAACCCCGAGACGATTCGCATGCCCGAGATTTGTTTCACTCTATTCGAGGATTACTTGATTATTTCGGATAGTCGCTACATGCTAGGCCAGATCAGCCGCTGTATAAGCGAACCTGAAACACGACTAAGTGAGTCGCTTGACTTTCAAATGATCTCCGAGCGCGTGGCAGCTCAATTACAAGGTCGCGAGTCGTCGGCGCTGTCGTATGCGCGCCCCGAGGAGTCTTTGCAATTGTTCTATGAATTGGCTCGCGATAGCCAGAATATCGAACGTCTACGCGAAATGTCCAAGAACAACGGGTTCTTCAAAGCGCTGGTTGAAGCACTGGACAAACACAAACTTCCAGAATTTTCGGTCATCGCCAAATATCTCGCCCCCGGCGGTGGTTTTTTGTTGGACGAAGAAACTGGCCTCCACTATATGTCTTTTGCACTCCGTAGAGAAAACTGAGAATCGCAAACTCTATCGCCGCTGGTGCGTTGTGAAGCTATGATGGGTATCCGTTGGGTCGAGATCTAGCTGGCGGTAGAGGTGCGGAAAAATGTTCTCTGTGTACGGTCAACCGGTTCGATTGTGCGACGGAATCTCACGCCGCGAGTGGTTGCGAATTGGCGGCTTGACCTCATTTGGTCTCGGCTGGCCGGAGTTAGCCGCTGGGCGCCAGCGATCGTCGATCGGTTCGGCAGTGTCCGGACAATCGGGATTCGGCAAAGCCAAAGCATGTATCGTCTTGTTTATGCTAGGTGGCCCACCGCAACATGAAACTTGGGACCCCAAGCCCAACGCCCCCAGTGAAGTGCGCGGAGAATTTGGCTCAATTAGTACGGCTACGACCGGATTGCGAATTGGCGAATTGATGCCACTGACGGCTAAGCTGACCAACCACGTTGCGGTGCTGCGCGCGATGGCTACCGATGATAACGCTCATTCGTCGAGCGGTTTTTGGGTGTTGACAGGCTATCCCCACTCTCCAAAGAACAAAGAAAATTCGACGCCGGGCGCGCCGAACGACCGTCCCTGTATCGCAGCCATGGTACGCAAGTTAATTGGTGATCGTACCAGTTTGCCCGGCGCGGTGCGGTTACCTGAGGAGATTTGGAATACTGGACGAATTGTATGGCCAGGACAGGATGCCGGTTGGCTAGGACCTCAGGCTGATCCTTGGCTAGTGACTTGTGATCCCAACCAATCCAATTTTCGCGTCGCTGATGTAGCCTTGCCAGTCGATGTTTCAATGCACCGATTTCGGCAGCGGCGCGAATTGCGAGAATTGCTCAATCAACGCTGCTTCGATACGCCAACGCCCGCACTGGGGCGGTGGCACGTTTGGCAAGACAAAGCCATGGATTTGTTGTCCAGCGACAATACGAATCGAGCGTTGGCGATTGATGACGAACCCTTAGCGATGCGGGAGAGGTATGGGCGAAATCGATTCGGGCAGAGCGTGTTATTGGCTCGACGTTTGGTTGAATCCGGAGTCGCGTTGGTACAGGTCAACTGGACTCGCTGGGATACGGACGAAAATGTCGCGCCAGCTTGGGACACTCATGCCAAGAATGGCGAGCGATTAAAAACGGCCCTCATGCCGCCGATGGATCAGGCCTATTCGGCTTTGCTGGAAGATCTGGCACAAAGAGGAATGTTGGATGAGACTTTAGTTGTCTGGGTGGGCGAATTCGGTCGAACACCTCGTATCAATGCTCGAGGTGGTCGCGATCATTGGGGACACGTGTTTTCAGCAGCGATGGCAGGTGGTGGCATACGTGGCGGAACCGTACATGGCCGTTCGGATCGGCAAGGTGGATATCCAGTGGAAGGCCGTGTCGAACCGCAAGACTTGAGTGCCACCATTTTTCATTGCCTGGGCATCCCGCCTGAAACTGAACTCCACGACAAAATCGGACGCCCCTATGCAATCACTAAAGGGCAACCGATCTCTGCAATTCTCTAATGCTAAACCTCTAATCCAAGATCTTCTACAGCCTCACGGTGTGGTGTTATGCCGATCCGATTTCAATGTGCTCAGTGCCAAACGGCTTACCATGTCTCAGAGGAATTGTCAGGCAAAGCCGCTAAGTGCAAAAAATGTGGAGTTCTGATGCGGATTCCGCCGCCTGATCACTCCTCGGATAATTCCTCAACAGGATCGGCCGAAAACCAACCACCAAAAGCTGCATCCAAGAATTCTACAATTGCAAACACCGCCAAAGCCGGAGTTGTTCAAGCTGTACTGGTTGAGAACGCACCACAAGGCCAACTCGCTGTGGAACCAGTCGTTAAAGGTTCGTCGCTACCGCAGGGTTCCTCAGCTCCAAAAGCCAAAGTGAGCGCGGTGCTGGTCGAAGATCCTGCAATGCCAGTCACCGATCAGCAGACAGCAACACAGATACCTACGCCAAAACAATCGTGGGAATTACAGGAGTTAGTCTCCGCGATTGGCCAGGACATCAAACCGGTTCCGACTACACGAGCCTACAGTTTGGCATTGGTTGTGGTTACGCTCGTGATGATTCTCCTGCCCGTGATCTATGTCGGTCTGATTTTTGGTTTGGGAGCCGGAATCGCTTCTTATGCCTATTACGGTTCCGAAGTGTTGCGCGACCAGGGTGGTCGGCCTCGTGCTACGACGGCTACTTTGATCGCCTATTTTGGCCCTTTGATTATTGGATCAATCGGCATCCTATTTATGATCAAGCCCTTGTTTGCAAGGCCAGGCAAAATTAATCGTCCGCGCTCGCTCCAGCGTCGCGACGAACCAAAATTATTCGCCTTTGTGGATCGACTCTGCCGTGCCGTACATTCCCCGCCACCCAAGCGCATCGATATCAACTGTGACGTCAATGCATCGGCTTCGTTTCGCAGAGGGCTGATGAGCGTCTTTCTGAGTCGCGACTTGGTATTGACCATCGGCATGCCGCTGGTTGCCGGGTTGACTGTTCGGCAATTTGGTGGTGTCTTAGCCCATGAATTCGGGCATTTCAGCCAAGGGTTTGGAATGCGATTAACCTATATTGTGCGTTCCATCAGTTTCTGGTTCGCTCGTGTGGTATACCAGCGCGATCGTTGGGACGAGGCCCTTGAACACCTCGCCAAGACCTTAGACATTCGCATTGGAGTCGTCCTGCACCTGGCGCGCATCTTCGTTTGGTTAACGCGTCGCATCCTTTGGTGTTTGATGATGATCGGTAATGTCGTTTCCTGTTACTTACTCAGACAAATGGAATACGACGCAGATCTGCACGAGATTCGCTTTGCCGGGTCCGATGCGTTTACCCAAACTGCTGTACAGTTGCGTCGGTTGAGTGTCGCCTATCAACAATCCCTTGCCGAGCAAGAGCAATTCTTTTTGGACGGCAAATTGGCTAACGATATGCCCAGGTTGACACAGTTGAATCGCGACGATCAGACACAGGCGCTGGTCGACCGCATCGCCGAATCCACTGAACAAGAGAAGGCCACGTGGCACGATACGCATCCGACCGATCGCCAGCGCATGGCCCGCGCTCAAGCCGAAAGTGATGCTGGAATCTTTCACTTGGAGGCTCCGGCTTGCGCTTTGTTCACTAATTATACGACTGCCTGCCAAGATGTAACGACCGTGTTCTTTAAAGAGGCTTTTGAAGAGAAACTGGACGTCAAGATGCTCGTTGGCGTCGATCAATTGGTATCGCATAAGGTTGCCACTCGCGAAGCCAATCTTGCTTTGCGCCGACAATTCGGCGCCTACTTTCGCACTCCGCGAATGATGAATTTTGCCGTATCAGCCGATTTGATGGATGTACCGAAGCTTGTCAGTGAACTCAAACAAGCTCGTGAGACGATGATCTCATTGCTCCCCAATTATTCCGCGATGTCGAAGGAGCTTGACAAAGTGGACACGCATTGGATGAGTTGTCAACAAGTTGCGATGTTGTTGCGTATCGGTGCCAAGTTAAAGCAAGCCGATTTTGAAGTGCCGGTGGATTCCCTGGCTTCCTCCACCAAAGCCGCTGACGATTATCGTCGACAGTTGGCCCAATTGAATGACCAACTGAGACCGCTTGAATCGGCTTTCGAACGACGAACTTCTGCGGCCATGCAATTGCTGGCCACTCCAGCGATACGTTCCAAGTTGCAAGAAAATTCAGCGATTTTGGTCGGCCAAATGCAGGCGACTCTGGCTTGCCTAGAACGATTGCAAGCAGCCTACGGGGGAGTAGCGAAAATACGCAATGACTTCGCCAGCCTCAGAGTGACCCTTCACTTTGTGGCAGGCCAGCAAATCAGCGAAGCTGCGGTTCAAGAGATCACTCGCTTGTCAGAAGCTATCGCCGATGATCTAAAACAAATCAAAGATCAATTTTCTTCGGTCGAGTTTCCGTTCGAGCATGCGTCAGGGCGCATGAAGATGGCACAATACCTCATTCCTGAGGTACCAGCCAACAACGACTTTGGTGCCATCTTAACGTCCGCCGAGAATTTTCTTAATCAATATCATTACGTTTACTATCGAGGCGTCGGCAGTTTGGCACTGTTGGTTCAGCATGTTGAGTCGACATTAGGATTACCACCACAGGTTGAACCCGACGAGCCGACTGACGATAACACGTCGCTCGAGTAGTCGCTATTGCACAGACCTCTTCG
>CAZVBC010000052.1:0-26051 GCA_964625155.1 uncultured Pirellulaceae bacterium | reverse complement strand
AGCGACCGACACGCTGCGCATCCCAAAAGAGCCAAGCACCGAAAAAGCAGCCGAAAGTGCGTCCCCAAACACACCGCCACGTGCTTCCATTTTAGATAGCAATCCACCTGAGAAATCCGTCCCATCCAAATCTCAGCAAGACAATTCTCAGTCGCCGCAAAATGGCAATTCAGCGCCACTGGACCTGCCAAAAGTTGAAATGCCCGACTTGCCCAGCAATATTCCTCCCGTCACCGATGGTATTCTCCCGCCTCCTAATCAGCCTGACCCCAAAGGATCAACTACAGATTCAGCTTCACCTCGTCGCAAATTAGATGGCGAACCGGTTTTGTTAGCTCCCCCAACGATCGAACTTGGCGAGCCCTCTCCTCCTCGACATCCACTACAGGTTTCGCAAAATCCTGGTGCGAAGCGAGGTGCTCCAAATCAGCTTGAAATCAATTTGGGGCGTATCGAAATTCCTGGTCAGCTCTCTTCGCACGTTGAAACCGGAGTTCAATCGGGATTGCCACGGCCTCAGAAGTCGTCAGATGTAATCACAGACCGGCGCATTGTGGAAATCGGCTTTCATCCTACGCTTTGCCGAGGCAATAACAGTGACAGCTCTCCCGGCGATGACGGATTGTACCTGGTGTTACAACCGCGAAACGAGCGAGGGCAGGTAATTCCACAAGCTGGCGACCTATCGATCGCAGCCATCGATCCGACTCGCAACGGCAATTCAGCTCAGGTAGGCAACTGGCATTTTTCGGCAAGTCAACTCCAAGAAAAAATACAGCCGATCGGCAGCAGCCAAGGAATCCACTTGTCGTTACCGTGGAACGGTACAGGCCCAAATTCAGAGCGAGTTGAAGTCGTCGTCCTACTGACCTTGGATGGAGGCAAACGCTTACAAAACGAAAAAACAATTTACGTATCGCGATCAGGTAACGACAGAGCCGTCTGGGTCCCACGTGGTAACGCTGACTCGGTTAACCGAACTGCCAGCCACACTGAACCGCTCGATGACTCGGGGCGTCGCGTCGCCGGTTCGACGGTCGTACGACCTGCCACTGCAATAATGCCTCGAAATCCTGCACCACGCCCATAACTGCTGCTGAACAGATTTCGGTACCGTCCCTTAACTGATCTTTACCACCGTTCGACCAACGACTGCCCCACTCAGGTATGCTGAAAACGCTGCAGGCAACTGGTCGAGAGTAATTGTCTTGCGGGCAATTTCCAGGATATGTCTCGGCATCAATTCCGTAGCGATCCTGTGCCAAGTAACCAACCTCTCAGATCGCTGCTGAGCTGCGGCGTTAATTCCCAACAAGTTGACTCCTCGCAATATGAAGGGTAACACCGTGGTCTTCAGTTCGTTCCCAGCAGCCAAGCCGATCGACGCTATACAGCCACCGTCGGCAGTTACTCTCGTCAGCCAACCTAGCACGTCGCCTCCGAGATTGTCGATCGCTCCGGCAAACTGAGCGCTTTCCAATGGCTTAGAGCCGAAGACTACCTCGCTACGGAGCAATACGCGCCGAGCTCCGAGTCCCACAAGATACTCTCGGTGATTCGCTTTTCCGGTCAGCGCAACCACTTCGTATCCTCTGGATGCCAACATGTCGATGGCAATGCTCCCAACTCCACCGGTTGCTCCAGTCACCAAGACGGGACCACGTCCCGGCGTCAAGCCATTGTGTTCCATCTTGTGTATCGCCATTGCAGCCGTAAAGCCTGCGGTACCGATGGCCATTGCCTTGAAGGCCCCCAATCCTTCGGGAATTGGAACAACCCAATCGCCATGTACGCGAGCAATTTCTGTGTAGCCACCATCGTGAGTTTCTGACATTCCGCAACCTGTGGCCAGAACATGTTGCCCCACCGCAAAACGGTCGTCTTGTGAGGACTCAATTGTCCCTGCCAGATCAATTCCGCCAACCAATGGAAACCGCTTCAAGATTCTCCCTGCTCCGGTGGCTGCAAGAGCATCTTTGTAATTGATACTCGAATACATGACTTTGATGACAACGTTTCCAGCGTTCAGGTCGTCCAAGCCAATGGTCTCGAGTCTTGACACAACCTTCTTGTCAACTTCGTGGATTCTAAAAGCTCGGAACAAGTTCATACTGGATACTTTTTTCGATTGAGAATCATCTTGTCGTGCACTGCCTGCGAAATATCGACACCCAGCGTATTTGCTAGCGCAAAAGCGTAACAAATCACATCGGCCAGTTCGCGAGTGACCTCACTACGATCAAATGACTGGCAAGCGCGAACCTCCTCCGATGTAATCCATTGAAAATGTTCCATCAGTTCCGCAGCTTCGATTGCCATTGCCATGGACAGATTCTTGGGGTCATGAAAACGCTGCCAATTGCGCTGGTCGACAAACTCGCGGACCACCTCGCGCAGCGCCATTATAGTTGTGTCTGAGTCGTTGGCGCGACTTGGTTCTACAGTCTCAGTGTCGGAGTTCATGCTTGTGACGTACCGCTCATCCATTGACTATTCGGTTTTATCCTGCAGTCGCGTGCGCATCGTGAGGCCGCAAGGGGCGAGAAGCGTTGACTCCCAGAGCAGCTATCGCGGCCAGCACCTGCAGCAAAGCCAGCGCGAGAAAAGCTGCTTGCCAGCCGTCGGTCGGATCGGTAAAGGTGCGAACGATAATTCCTAACAGCACTGGGGATAGGGCGGCGCCAAAATTGCCCCACATGTTCCCCCAACCGACGACCGATCCAACATGCCGTCCACCCACATCCTGCCCGAAAGCCCACACCGCTCCTGTTCCCAAATCTGTCGCAAATCCTACAAGAGTCAAGCACAGTGCAGCCGCGAGTGGATTGTCGACAACCAAACATCCGACAAACGCTAATCCCACGATGACACGCGAGGCACACATCGTCACCGATCTTCCCCAACGCATGCCCAATGTTCGTGTGAAAAAATCTGTAAACATACCGCCGAGCAAAAGGCCAAAGATGCCTGCAAAAAGCGGCAAACTCTGAAGCCATCCTTGACTCTTCTGCGACGAACCATGAACTTCACTCAAGTACATGGGCATGGACGTGACCAAAAACGCCCAAGCCAAATTTGCTGAAAATTGAACAAAGCAGTTCATCCACATTGGAAATGAGCTGATCATTTCTACGATAGGTGGTGCCCCAACCGCACTTGCCTTTAATGACTGCGGGGGATCCGATCGACGGATTAACTGGACTTCCGCTGCATTGACTTTGGGATGTTGCTCGGGCCAGTCGCGAAAGTAATATGCAAAGATGACAGCAACGCCAATCCCCGCAACACCGTACAAGATCATTACTGGCCGCCAACTCGTCGCCAGCGCTTTGGCGTCTTCCGGCAACGACCAATAGTCGCCGCCAAACGACCACCACAACATCAATTGGATGGTCAAAATAGGAGCTAGCGCCCCGCCGATCCTCCCGCCGACTGCTACAACACTGCTGGCCAACCCGCGTATTTCCAAGGGCACCCAACGCTTGATAATTCCAGCAGCCACTGGGTATGCGCCAGCTTCAAACAATCCCGTCGACAGCCGCAAGCTATACAAAATGACAATGCTATATGCGAGTCCCATCAAGGCTGTGCTGAGCGACCAAAGGACTATGTAAGCTGCCAACATCCAGCGTGCACCAAAACGATCAGCCAGCCAACCGGCGGGTACTTGTCCCAAGGCATAGGTCCAAAAAAATGCGCCCAACAACCAGTCAAGCTTCTGTTTGTCGATCGACAGATCTTCCATGACCGACGTTGCCGCAATACTCATGCAGATGCGATCGAGATACAACAAGACCGCAACCAAAGTGGCTAAGAGAATCATCATGTAGCGCACATTGGTCGGAGCCTCGGCGGTTACTGATGCATTTAGTCCAACGTTTTCACGGATAGGATTTGACATGAGTTACCTTTTACTTGAGATCACTCCAACCTCATCCGAGATTTGACCAGCACACACATTTGACTTTGGGATGCATTGTAACAAACGCTGGCTGAGATTCGGCTGACAAACCACCGCAAAGCATCAAAGTTCTGCGCGCTCAAATGGCTCCATCGGGTGTCGCCGATGATGAAACTCAAGCTGATGTACATCTGCGGTGGTGACCCCAGGTGTGTTGACGCGAATCAACTTGCTGCAAATTGGAGCATAAGCTGCGACCGGCGCATGCACTCCCTTAATCGCGATGGCAGCGAAATTCTCAGGCCGCACCCCTTGCGCCAGAACTTGCTGTAAGCTCACCGGCGCAACACGCAAACTGGTTGCGATAACTGTCACGCCCGATTCACCCTCCAACACTGCCGTAAGCCCTTGATTAAAGCGTGAGTATCCACCGTGCCTCGTTTCGGACTCTTGGAATCTTCCATCCGTGATTGCTCGCACACGGAAGTTGTCAATAATTTTTGGCCCATGCCCCAATGGATCCGTTTTGCCACCTACGGAAACGGAAAGCTGATTTCCAACCCCTGCAGCCATGGCCGCTTGAACCGTTGCAGGATCATAAAGGACTGCGAGAATTGGGCCCTTGCCCCGCTCCAGCCATCCATGGACTATCCACGTTCCGTCACCTGGGCTTCCGCCACCAACATTGTCTCCCATCTCTAATAAACCAACCGGTTTATCTGGATGCAACTGACGTTCGCGTAAAGCTAATTCAATGGCATTCTCGACCGAGAGCATCTGGCCAACAAATTGTTGACGATTCTTCCACCAAAAACGTGCCATCTGCTGAGCAGTTTGCTGAGCCAGATCGGTATCACGATTGCAAACCGCGATAACACTTCCTCCCATTTCTTGCACGTCGGAATAGGGAAATCCATACAAACAAGACACGCTCAAAACATCCGGCGTCTCTCGCGCCATGCGATCGGCCTCTTGCCACAGCTCGACTCCTTGTGGCTCGCCCGTCGCTTGACGTTCGATATTGACACACAATGGCAACTGAACCAATTGCTGCACCGGAGTAATCTCGCCTCGTAAAGTCCGGACCATCATCCGGCCTGCTTCGAGTCCGCGTGCTCGTTGGTCGAGATGAGGATTCGTCCGATATCCAAACAAAGCATCACACGCTGCAACCATTTCGGCTGAGACATTGGCATGCAAATCAAGCGTGCCAATGATGGGAATTTTGGGACCCAATGCGGCGCGCACGCGGCTCAGCCAAAAACCGTCGGCGTCAGGCGCTTCCTGAGAAACCTTGGCGCCGTGCGGAGCCACCAGCTATCCGTCGAGTTTTCCTGCTGCTGACAAAGTGCAATCAAGACAGTTCATCAGCTCCTGCCAACACTCCGTCGTAATCGTCCCATAAGGCATCGCCCGCGCAGCGAAAATGCCGACCGTTTCAATATCAGGCTCCTGGGCAAGTGCGTCAATAAAGCCGCCCACTTCATGCTGCGTTCCGCGATAAGCATCAAGCACCGCCGGCCCCTCAGCCATCAAATTCGAGTGAAAATGGGCAATATTGGTCGGCTGGTTAATAAAAGTGTTACTCTCGTGCAACAACGAGATGATCCCGACTCGCTTCATAGTTTCGCTCGAACGACTCAACGAAATTAGAAAAAAGTAACCGCTGAAGAAAAGCATTCAATCCTGACGCTTGCGGCAAGTCAAGCGGAAGGGTAACCTCGTAGCAAAATAATCACAGTATTGTCGAAGCTAGCGCTTTGTTACAGCTAAGAATTAGGGTTCGCGGAACCGGGAGAGCAAGGTTCCTACCGAGCCGTCACAAAATTGACTCACCAGGAACTTCGTCCCACCGCTTTAAACATTTATGAATTCCTTTTGATCTATGACAATCAGCATCGGGAAGGCGAGGCTCCTGACGAGCTTTTTCGGGCCGCGCAATCCCGAAGCATTGCTTGTGGTCGTTTTGCGGCGCCTGATAACTCCGCAGGAACGCCGTTTTCCCGAAATCCGCAAGCATAGGTCCAAAAAGATGTTTAGAGCGGTGGCTTCGTCGCCCTGATCCCTAAAACTAAGCTGTAACTATGCACTTGTCCTCTTTTGCTTTTTGCATCCAGTCAGCAACTGGGTACAGTAGAAAACCAAGCTTGGGCAGTAACTGCCGAACCGCCAAACGATGATACTGCCGACGATTGCAACATGCTCCTTCGTTGGCGATGCCACATCAAAGCCAATTTTGTAAGATCTTCCAAACTGTTTTATTCCCAACAACATTCAAAGTTCGACTATGTCCAAAACAGCTCAATCTGCGCATTCCAACTCACCCGTGCCACCTGCCGAGATCTCGCTAGATGAAATGCGGCGAATCCTGTCGGTTCCGCTGCTTTGCGACGCACTTGACGGAGTGGGATACCGGCATCAATCACCTCGTTTGCCGATTACCCCTATCACGTTACCAAATTTTACATTGATTGGGCGCTGTAAGACGACATTGTGGGCTGACATGGCGCACGTTGACCCAGAGCCCTACAAGTTAGAGTTAGCGGCAGTCGACTCATGCCAAAAAGATGATGTCATTATCGCCGCCGCAAGTGGATCAAATCGATCGGGCATCTGGGGCGAATTACTCTCGACGGCTTCGCGAAATACTGGTTGCATCGGAGTGATCGTCGACGGGTCCGTGCGAGATGTTTCGAAAATGCGAGCCATGAACTTCCCAGTCTTTGCGCGCGGGATGAATCCCTATGATAGCCGCGATCGCCAGCGAGTAATCGATTATGACGTAACGATTGAGCTGGATGGCGTCGTGATTCAACCAGGAGATTTGGTTGCTGCCGACGAAGATGGCATCGTCTTCGTTCCCAAGTCTGTAGAGAAACAAGTTGTTGCGGCCGCTTGGGTAAAAGCTCACGCCGAAAACCAAGTTCGCGACGCGATTCGAGCAGGCATGTCCTCAACGGAAGCGTTTGCAACCTTTGGAGTACTTTGAAACCTTTCACGCTCAAAAATGAAATCTCACAGAGCGCAAGTTATTTCAATTTTCGACTTGTGTCGATGCTCCAACGCTTTTTCTCAGCCTAGTTTTAGGAATCGGGAGGGCGCAGCCCCGTAGGAAGCTCGCTCTCCCGTTTTTTCGCAAATCTTAGTTCTTGTTTTTAACAAAGCATTAGGCTGCAGATCGTCGCGAGCTGGGGGCAAGCAGGTCACGGATGCGTTCGAATTCCGAAGAGCTGCTGAAATGGACCACGATCTTACCTTTGCCTCGGGAAGATTGTGAAATTTCAACTTTCGTTCCCAAAGCCATCCGTAACTGTTGTTCAAGCGACGCGTTTTGTGGCGTTGTCGATCGCCTGCGACCGGCTTTCTTATCGTCCTCTTTACCTTTAGATTCCTGGCCATCTTCAATCGCCAGTTGTTCAGCGACTCGGCGTTCCGTCTCGCGAACACTCCATGTTTCGGTCTGGATTCTTCGCGCGAACGTCAACTGCTGTTGCTCATCCCCTAATGGCAACAGTGCGCGTGCATGACCTGCCGAAACCTTGTCGGACTGAACCATCGTGGTGATCTCATTGGGCAATTCAAGCAAGCGCATCAAATTCGCAATCGTACTGCGATCGATTTTCAATCGCTTGGCAAGATCTTCCTGAGAGCAACCATGTTGGTCGATATAGCGTTTGAACGACATCGCTTTTTCAATCGGATTAAGGTCCTTGCGTTGCAAGTTTTCGACGATTGCTAATTCAGCGACCAGCCGATCGTCAGCTTGGCGTATCTCGGCACGTATTGTCGGCAATCCTGCATGGATTGCAGCACGCAGACGTCGTTCGCCGCTGATCAGTTGATACCGACTGCCAACTTTGCGAACCAAGATGGGTTGCAGTTGTTGATGTTCTTTTAAACTGGCTGCCAGCGATGCAATTTCCTCTTCATTGAACTCCCGCCGAGGTTGGAACGGATTATTCTCGATCTCATCAACTCGCAACTCAAGTGAGCGCGCCCCTCCCGGCGGCTCCGGCAAAAGGGATGCAAGTGACACAGCGCCTGTAACGCCAGCTCCTTTGCCGATGCGGGCGTCGCTCCGCGACGCTGCCGGCGACGTTTCGCCGACCGCTGAGGTCGCTGCTGCGAAAGCTGAGTTGCTGGTCGCCGCAGCAATTGGAATTGCCATTGAGTCGGAGGTGCGTGAGCGATCGTGAGGAACGCTCGCATTAATTTGTCCAGCGGTTTGTAGCGGCGCTGCTGTCGAATCAACAATGCTGGACTCGTCCAGCGGAGTCCCAAGCAGTGCTGCCAACCCTCGTCCCAAGCGTCGATCTTTACTCACGGTCCATGATCTCCATGCAAAGTTCCAAATATGCGCGGGCCCCTCGTGACCGAGGAGCGTAGTCTAGGACGCTTTGTCCGTGACTGGGAGCTTCGGCCAGAGTGACGTCGCGCGGGATTACCGTATCAAACACAATGTCGCCAAAGAAATCGCGTACTTCGGCATCAACTTCGAAAGTTAATTCAATCGTGGGGTCATACATAGTCAACAAGATGCCGCCAAACTCCAATCTCTTGTTGTCCCGTTGCATGACGTTTCGAATGACATGGATCATTTGCGATAGTCCTTCCATCGCAAAAAACTCGCACTGAATTGGCATCAACACTTCAGTGCTGGCTGCCAAAGCGGCTTGCGTTAATTGGCCCAATGAAGGAGGACAATCAATTAGAACGTGATCGTAGGCTGCCATCCCCGTGTCGAAATGCTGACGCAACGTCGCCGAATCGAGCTCGTCACCACGAGCCAACCGATCTACGTCTACAAAACTTCGGCTGCCAGGCAGCAACTCGAGATTCGCGTGCGTCGTTGCTAGCAATCCATCACGGAGGTGAGTATCGATCAAGAGCGGGTGCTTGGCAGCAGGCGAATGCCCCAGTCCACTCGTCGCGTTGCATTGGGGATCAAGGTCAACCAGCAGCGTGCGCGAACCGGCGCGGGCTAGCCCCATGGCTAAGTTTACAGCCGTCGTGGTCTTTCCCACGCCTCCTTTCTGATTCGCGACACACAACACTTTTCCCAAGGCAATCATGCTCCATACGCGCAAGATGGTCGTGTCGCTCAACGAGACTACGAACTTCCTTCACGTTGCACAGGTTCAACCACGTTCCGTCGATCCATATTCGACCTGCGCATTGTTAGCCGATTTTTGAAACTGCGCAAATGTCAATTCAGTGCAAAGCAGTTGGCGAACCGGTTTCCATGCGTTAACAACTTCAGCTCGGAAAAAATCTTGGACCGTTCACTTATAGAAGACTTGACGTGTTAAATGCAGCGGCTGAATATGCTTGCAGGTTTTGGGAAGTCACCGCACAATTGTTTCAGCAGGAACTCCGCTGTGGCGATCTCAATGTCTTTGGTGCGGCAATGTGCATGGGACGCAGGGTGATTTTATCTCTGCTATTTCAGCAGCGGCAACCATTTTCCGATCTGCTTCAAATGTTCAAGATGTGCTGGCCCATCGGCGCCAGAATAGCTCAGTATTTGTAAATTTCCAGTTTCGTGTTTGTGTAACAACTTGAGTTCATTTGGGGACGATCCGTTTACGTCTCCTATCGGAGCGTGTTGCGAAGTCTTCAGTTTAAGAGATGAAATCAAGTAGTTCGCCGTTTCCGCAGTGCTTGCATAGTTAGGCGTCTCAAGTTGTGAGCAGGTAACAATCATTTTTCGCCGACCATTCACTGCGAGTCTGGCAAAATTCACGAAGCTCGCCATTTGCTGTTGATCTACAGACCGCAAGCTCGGTTCGCCTTCGAAGCCAGCGTAGATTGAGTCTGCCAACAAGATACCTTTGACAATTTCGATATATCGTTCGCTTTTTAAGATCTCTCGCACCGCACCATAACCGGCACTGAATGAAGACAGCGAGACTGAGTCAATGCTCCCACGTGCCGCAATAACGTGTCGATCTCGCATCACAGTTTCGACTTCCGTAAGCTGTCGAGCCAAAAGTTGTGAGTCCAAATAGGGTTGGCGGTAGGCTTCCGAAAGTCCCTTGAAGTTCACAACCAACAAGGCACCTTGAACTTTGGCACTGATTGCATTTTTGAGCACAACTTCCCGCTGTCCATGGAAATGCACAAGCAGATTTATCCGATCGGAAGGACTGTCGTTTGTTTGTTTTTCGGTTGGCAGAATCGCCAACTCGCCATTTGCCACTTTCGTCCAAACGCTGGACTCTTGGCCGACCGCGATTATCTGTTCTGCAGGAAACGAAAACATCGCAACGATGCAGATGAAACGCATGCAGAGTTTGCTGGTTGGATGGTGATTGTCGAGTAGCCAATGTTTCACGGGAAACATACTTACGATACCCACGATGAGTTTTACAAAAGATCCGGCAAGCAAAGAGCCTAAGACGCTGGTTCGAGAGATATCTTACTCTGCCGCTCCGCTTGTGCGGCTCTTAGTTCGGCGGATTTGCGGACATCGTTTCATGTAAGAGCTTTTTACAAACAGTAGTTACTCGGTCTATTGCCTGAACTTGGTGCAATCTGGTTGTGCTTAGATCGAACTGGCGTAAGAATAAACCCTGACGGTTCAATGGGACAGGGATCTTCAAAGCGCAGTTACGGAAAATACTGATTGATATGGAAAGGTCGTACGCGATGTGGCGTTCAAATAGAGCGATTCGTCTAGTGATCGTATTGGTTGCAATGTGGCTTGCCGGGCCGCTTCCTTTCTTCGAGTTTCAATCAAAATCATTCGGACAAAAAGTAGCTGTTCCGTCAGAACTAAATGACGCCGCCAATCCTGGCAAGGAGGACATTGTCAAAGCTGATCCGGCGTCAGCATTGGCGAAACAAAACGAGCTCATTTCTGGAATTCGCCAATTGACCTTTGAAGGAAAACGAGCTGGAGAGAGTTACTTCAGCAGAGATGGGCGCTGGATGGTCTTCCAAAGTGAGCGCGAAGCGGACAATCCATTCTTTCAAATCTACCTCATGGACCGTCAATCTGGCGACACGCATAGATTATCGCCCGGGATAGGAAAGACGACTTGTGCTTGGATTCACCCAAGCAATCAAAAAGTGTTATTCGCTTCGACTCAATTCGACCCTGACGCCATTCGAAAACAGCGCGATGAAATCGCGTTTCGAGCGTCGGGCCAGCAGCGTCGGTATAGCTGGGATTATGACCCTACCTTCGAAATTGTCGAATTCGATATCTCTTCAAAAGAGTATCGACGATTGACCAATGTAGAAGGTTACGACGCGGAAGGAAGTTACTCAGCAGACGGCAAATGGATTGCGTTTGCGTCGAATCGCCGCTCCTATACCGGCGAGTTGTCGGATGAAGAAAGCCAGCTTTTTAAAGTGGATCCGGCCTCCGCGATGGATATCTATGTCATGCGAGCCGATGGGTCCGGTCTGCGTCGCCTGACCGATGTAATCGGTTATGATGGCGGTCCATTCTTTTCACCTGACGGTAATTCCATTTGCTGGCGACGATTCAATCAACATGGAACTACCGCAGAAATAATGTTGATGAACGTCGACGGCTCAAATCAGCGCGCAATTACAAAATTGGGGGCGATGAGCTGGGCACCTTTTTACCATCCGTCTGGTGACTACCTTGTTTTTGCGACCAATCGTCACGGCTTTGAGAATTTCGAGCTCTACATGGTTGACGCCGCAGGCACTTCGGTACCGGTCCGCGTGACCTATCGCGCTGGTTTCGATGGACTGCCAGTATTTACGCCTGACGGCCAATCGCTGGTCTGGACCAGCAACGGAGGCTCGTCGCAGTCGCAAATCTATGAAGCAAAATGGAACGACGTTGCAGCACGCAAATCCCTAAACCTTAACGAGAAAAATTCCGCAATCGTTGAGCCAAAATCGATCGCTATAGAATCACTGCGTGCCACTGAAGCTGGGTTCTCAGCCGCCGACGTTCTCCGGCATGTAGATTACCTCTGCAGACCTGAGTTGGGAGGGCGATTGACTGGCACTGCGGGCGAAAGGCTCGCGACGGACTACGTGGCTGCATATCTCGAAAGCTTGGGTCTACGTCCGAGTGGCAAGGAAGGGACTTTTTTCCACGAATTCCAGTTTACATCAAATGTAAAGTTGGGCCCAATCAATACTCTCAATTGTGGGACGGACAGTTTCCAAGTAGATCGTGACTGGCGTCCAGTTTTCTTCTCTCAGGATTCAACGATTGAAGATGAAGAAATCATTTTTGCGGGTTACGGCATGGTTGTTCCCAAAGAGGGTGCGCAGGCAGAGTACGATAGTTACGTTCATCTGGATGTTGCAGGAAAATGGGTGATGATGTTTCGTGGGATGCCCCAGGACATCACGCCTGAACGTCGCCAACATTTAGCACGGTTTAGCGACATGCGCTACAAATCGATGTTAGCACGCGAGCGAGGTGCCAAAGGGATTATCTTCGTCAGTGGTCCAACCAGTGGAATTCGACGACAGTTGGTGCCATTGAACATGGACGGCACGCTCGGAACTTCAAGTCTGGCTGTGATCAGCGTTACGGACGACCTAGCGGCTAAGCTCCTTAAGCTGGCAAACGAAGACCTCAGTACTCTCCAAAAGGAATTGGACAACGGCGAGATGGCTATGGGCTTCAAATTAGAAGGCGTTAAATTGTCGGCCAAGATCGACATTGAACCTGTTTCGAGCCGAGGGCGAAACGTGCTCGCACTACTCCCTGCCGGGCAGAAGCCGACCAACGAAATGATTGTTGTGGGGGCGCACATTGATCATTTGGGAACCGGGCAAGGGAGCGGTTCGCTCGCGAAAGAGGACGAGCGAGGCGGTACGCATCGCGGCGCAGATGACAATGCTTCGGGAGTTGCGGCAATGCTGGAAATTGCACAGTATCTTGCAACCGAGGTGCGAGCCGGCAGATTAGAACTTAAGCGAGATGTGTTGTTCGCAGCTTGGAGTGGTGAAGAACTCGGGCTGCGCGGTTCAGCAGCATTCACAGATGAGTTTGACCAATTGTTTCCGGGCCGCTCCGCCGCTGGACATGCAACGTCGATTCACAAAGAGTCAGGAAGACAAGCGCAATCCGAAGCACATAATGGCGTGCATCAGGGAGGCGGGCATGGCGTTGGCAGCGGCACACCAACACTTTATCCGTCCATCGCTGCCTGTTTGAACTTGGACATGGTGGGCCGCTTGCGCGACCAACTCGTACTGCAAGGGATCGGGTCATCACCGTTCTGGTCTGGAGCGATTGAGCGTCGCAATGCTGTCGTGGGATTACCGCTGACACTTCAAAACGACTGCAACTTGCCAACCGATGCAAGCTCATTCTTCTTGCGCGGCGTGCCCATTCTGTCAGCATTTACCGGTTCGCACGAAGAATACCATACGCCTCGGGACACACCTGAGTTATTAAACTACGATGGCGCGTCGAGAGTTGCCAGGCTGATGGCGTTGGTCGCTCGCGAATTGGCCCAAAATGAGCAAATACCACAGTTCGTTCAACAGCCAGTTGAGCAAACCCAACGTGCAAATTTAACCGCATTTTTGGGAACGGTCCCAGACTATGCAAAAGAAGTGAAGGGCGTAGCGCTAGGTGGTGTTGCCAAAGACGGCCCTGCAGAAAAGGCTGGGCTTAAAGGTGGCGATATAATTGTCGAACTAGCGGGCAAGAAAATCGAGAATATCTACGACTATACGTTTGCCATCGAGGCTCTAAAAATTGGCCAACCCGTGAAGGTCGCAATTTTAAGAGCCGGAAAAACCATTGAGTTGATGGTTACTCCAACCTCGCGTCAATAAAAAATCCCATCGGTTCAAATGTTGCCTCATTCACCGATGGGAAGCGAGTTTTGATTACTGAAAAAGTCGACTGGGCTGAACTATTGAATAGGCACGCGGTAGCTGAGAGCACCGATTGCCTTGCCAGCCCCTACATTTTTGTAGTGCGGATGGCAAATAGCACATTTCGCCATGACGACAGGGATTGGAGTCATGGCCCGCAGGAAGTGTTTTCCATCAGCTTGTTCAACTTCTTCAACAAAGCTTTCGCCACTTTTGATCTTTTCAACTCCCTTTTTCTCAAAAGCATCCTTGGCGACATTCTCGGAATCGTACGGATCGCCTGAAACATCTAGAAGCCGTACACGATGCCATCCCTTCTTTTCAATTGCGTCAAACAAAGCGATAGCCGCGCCGCCTGCCGGAAAGTCGTTCTCGCCGTGAACGTACTTGTCGGTAATCAACACAACCGCTGTCTTGTAAACATCGTCCAACATCTTGACCGTCTGGCGCGTGCGGTCGACCGCCGCCTTATCTGCAGGTTTGGCTGAGTCGGCAGCGATCAACCAAGCAGCGGTGAGTGAACCAATTACAACTACACCAACCATGCAAACATGAACCATTCGCATTCCCGGCACTCCTCGTGAATTTATGGGCCTACCCTTTGTCGCTCACTTCGCCAGCCATAGGCGGTGAGCAAGAAAACTACCACAGTGTAGCGTACAGTAAGTGGATCGCAATGTCCGATTAATGGTAATATACACAGAATTCACTGACTTTCTGGCCTACTCCCGGGATGTTGGCTCCGCAGAGGAAGCTATACTTCCACGTTTGACGAAACTGCACCTAACCACATTATCGAGCAATTGCTGGCATTAGACTGGGTGCTGTCGTTAGGTCAGTAGAGATTAGCTGGCCAAAATTCCTTACCAGAGCCGCCGGAATAACATTTAGGTTTCGAGGATCTTCATGAATTCTCAAGAGTTCTTGCAGCATCATCATTTGGATTGCAATCCGTTTGTCGAGGAAGATGCTCAAACGGACGCGGTATTCAAACAGCGCGGTGTTGCATCGATGTATCACCCAGCTTGGCACAAAGTTCTGGGAAGTCCGACTGAACCGGCGACTTCGATTGTATTTGGCCCTAAGGGTTCGGGTAAGACCGCGATGCGCTTGCAGTTGGAAAGCTATATTCGCGAACACAATCGCGAGAATCCAGAAACGCGTGTCTTTGCGATTGCTTATAACGACTTTAACGGTCCGATTGGACATCTGCAGTCGAAGTTGGGGAACTGGAAAGGCCGCCGCCCGGAAAAGGTCTTACAGCAGTTTGGCACCCAAGATCACATGGACGCGATTCTCAGTCATGGCGTAACCAATCTGGTCGATCAGATCCTTCAAACCAGTTCCAGCACTTCGACTGCGGATGCCATTGTAAGGCAGGATGCGGTCGATCGATTGGCGAAGAATCAGCGCCACGACTTACTCTTACTTGCGGCTTGTTATGATCAATCGACACTCGGCAATTTGCGAGAACGTTGGGACGCGCTGCGCAAAAGGTTGCGAGTCGGTGTTTGGCGAGCGTACGCTGATTGGTTAGTCGGTTGGCTAGGGTCCATTGCCAGCATTGCGGTAGCCGTGTGGCTTAACAGCTCCAGCTCCTTAGAATCCAGATATATCCTAGCGATCGCAGTTCTGGGCACGGTTATGTCCTGGCTCCCTTACGGAGTGCGAACGCTGAAATGCTATTTGCGCGGATGGGCGCTTTCTTCAAATTGTCGCACGCGGCGTCAATCGATTGGTGAACAAGCACAAATCCTGCTGCAGCAACCTTGGTCTGCATGGGCCTCCGATCCGATGCCCTACGATCGCTTTAGTTCGGCACGTTATGAGTTACTCGACAAATTCCAGCATGTACTTTATCCATTGGGATTCTCCGGTGTATTGGTGCTAGTGGATCGAGTCGACGAACCAACGTTGATCAACGGTCAACCGGAACGGATGCGATTGTTAGTTTGGCCGTTGCTGGACAATAAGCTGCTGAAACATCCGGGGTTAGGATTCAAGATGATGTTGCCTCAGGAATTGCAGTACTTTATCGATCGTGAGTCGCGAGAGTTTCACGAGCGAGCTCGTTTGGACAAGCAGAATGTAATATCCGGATTCAGTTGGTCCGGAGAGGCACTCTATGATCTTGTCAGCTCGCGACTTGCAGCTTGCAATTCAGACGGTCAAGCCCCCGATCCGGTCGACCTCTTTGAATCAAACATAGATAGAAACCGATTGATCAACGCGATGCGCGACTTGCAGACTCCACGCCGATTGTTCCGCTTTCTATTTCAGCTATTGTCGGAACATTGCAAGAAACATATCAATCGCGAACCGATTTACAAGATTCAAAGTGCTACCTTTGAGTCCGTCTTGGCATCCAGCTTGGATGAGTCACGCCGACAGGGACAATAGCAAGTCCGACAAAAAACAGGTTACCAGCTACTATCAAACTAGGTTATTGCAGCTAAGTCGTTTAACCGCGTGCCCATCAGGCCGCGCGTTCAGCTTCCGCACGCGCTAGTGGTCCCCTTTAACAGCATGAGCCGGCCCCCTCCGCACTTTCTTTAGACTTCCCTTCATCACACACTCAAACACGCTGGTTTTGTTAGTGTGCACTTCAGTTGCACGCCGATGCCCACGCGGCTAATGAAAGATTAAATACAGCTAAGTGTGGACATAACGTTCGCATTGGCTTCACGTTTCGGCTGCCAAACTTGGTTCTAGGCCCGGCTGGTAACGGCTAATGAAATTCAGGTTTGTAAGTGCGGCCCGATGGGCGCGCGATTTCACGATTTCGTTGCAAAGACTGAATCGATCCAGCGACAATCGAAAGTGGCGCTCTCCCGCTAAGCAGACCGTAGTCCTGCAAGCACATTCTGAACCAAGGCGGTGCGGATGGCGTATAAGGACGCCAACATACCAATTAGAAAAACGACTCCCAGCATCACCAGCGGTTGAACAACCGTTGTCTGTGGCCCAGTTTCGAGCACGTATGGCACGATGGCGATCAATGCTGACAGAACGCCAACCCAAATCCCGCCCGCAAGCAAGATCGTCGTTTCTAACAGCAACAATCGTGAGATCTGCATACCGGAGAATCCGACCGCCCGCATTAATGCCAACTCACGTTTACGTTCAAGTACGCTGCGTACCTGAACGATGGCTAACCCGATCGTACCCAGCAGCAAGCCCAAAGCACCTAGCGATTGAAAGGCACTGATATAGGTATTCTGAACGGCTAACAATCGGCTGAGAACTTCCTTGCTAGAAACAACGTCCATCCCTTGGTCGCTCCATCCGGATTCAAGAGTCTTAATGATTTCCTGTTGGTTTTGGCCGAAACTGTTGATCAAGTAGTATCGGTAACCGTTGATCTTTGGAAAGGCGATATGAAAGTTTTGCTCGCCGATCAACAACTTTCCCTGGAGGACACTCCCAGCTAAAAGACCGACCGTTTTAAAATACAGCACTTGGCTGTCGAACTCGAATCTCGAAACTGCGCCAATCGAAGCCCCCTGCTTCAAACTCCACATAGCGGTGTTTTGATCAATGACTACAGGAATCGGTGCCTCGGCGGTCCCAGGAGCAATGACCGCTAAATGTTTCCACGGCAAACTTTCATCTGGAATTCGCGCAGCCCACTGAAACGCCTGAGATGGTGGCATGGAAGATTGTTGTCTTTCGAAGGCAGGAGGAACTCCCAGCACCGTGGGTTGGTCAGGTTTGAAAAGGTTGTTACAACTGGCGTCATCGCCCGGACGACTACGCAGCGCTACGATGGTTGTTTTCTTTAGAACACCTTCGTCATCACCCAATGTTTCTGCGCGTACTTTCCCTGACCCAATATTCTCGAATAGCGGCAGCGACATCTCGCCAATTAGATCGAATCCGCCATAACCATTCGAACTAGGAGTGATTTGAAAAACACTCATCGATGCAATAAGGAAACTTGCCACCGATAACAGTCCAACCGACAGAATACTTCGCAGTGGATTGCGACAAATTGCGAGCCACGCAACTTGTCGCAATCCTCCTACGGCGTTTTGGACGTCTCGACCCATCCGGGGAAACGAAAACCACTCGCGCATGCCTAGTAGACCCGCTGTCAACAGTAACATGCCAGATCCAAAAAAACACCCAGCTCGAACCATTCCACTTTGTCCACTACCGAACAAAATCAGACCAAGCGCGCCAATGCAACATATTCCACACAACGACATCGCCAAGCGGCCAATTTCTCTGGACGCGACTTCGGTATCGACCCATTGGCCACGAAGTAAGTGCAATGCCTGCAAATTGCGCAGTTTGCGCAGACACCAATAAATAGCCGTCAAGCTGGTCGCCGCGCCGATCAGAGCTCCGATACTAAGACTGGTAAAAGACCAGCCGAAACGCAAGAAAGGGACTGTAATTGCTCCCAGCCACCAAGTCTGTAGCCCTACGATCATCAGTCGTGCATAAGCCAATCCCAAAAGGATGCCCAGAATAGAGCCAACAAGCACGATGGGTGCTGCTTCAACCAGCAGATAGCGTCGAACTTGGCCGTGCGAAAAGCCCTGGGCCAACATCAATCCCCATTGTTCAGCACGTTGTTCGATCCCTAACCTGAATAGCAATGCCACCAACAAGACTGCCGAAACTATCACAAAAAAGCTGAGTGACAAGAACAGACCGTCAAACGGAGTTGTTCCTGATGCGGCCGAGATTTGCTGTTGTCGCAGCGGCAGAAAGTGCATTCCGAAGGCGGATTTGATCGTAAACATCGCCTCAGTGGCGATCCGCACCAACTCAGCTTGGTCATGAACCTGATCCGCATTGATGCGAATTGCGGTCGCACGTCCGAAACGGCTTCCAAACAAACTGTCTGCTGTCGAAAGTGGCATAAACAGCTTGGGGGTAAGTCGGTGGTTCTCCCAATACAGGTCGTCCTCTTTGAGAATCTTTTCATCTATCAGGTCGAACGGCAAATCCCAATCGTTGATCGAGTCCTGATCTGTTACGCCGGGAACCTGTGGAGTCAAGTTCGGGTCGTTGAATTCGGTCGGACAGATATCAAAAACTGCTGGATCATTCTTCTCAAATTTCTTGATCGGTTCTTTAACGGGCACGATTCCCATTACAAACAACTCGACGGAAGTTTCGACTTCACGTCCGTCCACAGTTTCGGGCTGAAAATAATGGACTCGCAACATCGCTCCAGCTTGAACCCCCAAGCGGTCGGCGAGCCAGGAATTAACCCAACACACTCGGCGTCTGATTTCCGATGGTCGCTCGGTGGTATGAGCTTCCAAGGGAATTGGCGAGTTATCTTCGACGCCAACTACGATCGAATAGGGCACTTCGAGCGCCGAGCCAGATGGTCCAGCCACGGATATAAAATTAGCCAAGTATGTCATCGTGCGGTTTGAATGGGGCCCGAGTGCATTCCGCAACGTGTCGCTTGTTCGGTCGTCAAGCACCAACTGGTCGCTGGACAGTTGATAATAATCGTAGACAGTCTTTGGCTCGCCACCAGTTGTTTTCTCGCCGATGGTCGGATCAGGAAACACCCGTCGATGACGCTTGAGCTGAATCCCGTAATCCGCCAGCTGCGGTCGGAACTTGTCGCTCAACAGAGTGCATAATCGTTCCGCTGCGAGCATGCTGGTCGGTCGATTCGCTCCGCTAGAAAAAACCAATGCACCGTTGGCTTTATCTTTTGCATTGAGGATATCTTGCAGTGTGGCAATCGACAGATAGGCGTTGCGAGGAAGGCTTTGTCCGATCCGCAAGCTGAGCGCACCAACGCCTGAATCAGGAAGTATGGATACAATTTTCTGCCGTGGTAATCCAAGAGAAGTATCGTCGCGGCGCCCTAACGGACTGTCTGCCGGAATGGCTGCCACCGTTGGCAGTCTCAGAGTGATTTCATCTCCGACCTTCGCGCCCAGCTCTTGAGCTAGTGATTGATTCAGAACAATTTGATCAACTTCCAGCTTGGCGATCTCGCGGACGACCGGCTCGTCGGAAGCATGCTGCCAGAAATCCTCGGTAACTCCAAATACTTGAACATGTCCCGCACGCGCAAATTCTTCGCCAGATTGTCGCTCGATCGCTGCGCTCTGCAAAACGATTATCGGCGTAACCTGTGCATCAAGCTTTTCAGCTTCTTGGTTTAATGGGGCAATAAGTTCTTGTTGAAAAAAGTTCCTAGAAAACATGGCACATTCGACGTTCGCCAAGCGTTCGATGACCAACGCACGAAGGCTGCCACGCACGCTGTCGCCGACCACCAAAGCGCCCACGATCACTGCAGTGGCAGCCGCGATTCCGCCTGCCAATGCTAGATGCATGGTGCGAAAAAAGGTCAACGACCTCCAAATCAACGTGTATCCATTCAACCTGGACACAAGATTCTCCTAGTAATTTTCGGACTGCAGCGAAACCATTTCCCAGCCGACTCAGCGCACGATCACCAACCGTCGGTTTTCGATTCGAACACTGCGCTGCGTTTGGGCGGCAACCCAGTCACTATGAGTCACCACGATTAACATCGCCTGTTCACGTCTGGGCAACTCAAACAACATACGGGCAACGATGCGGGTGTTTTCAGCATCGAGATTTCCCGTCGGTTCGTCGGCTAACACTAACTTCGGGCGGTTCAACAGTGCCCTCGCTATAGCAACGCGCTGCCGTTCACCCCCGCTGATTTGGCTTGGCAAATGAAGTTGCCGATCAGCCAATCCAACGTCATGAATCAACTGATCGGCACGTTTACGAACCGAATCCGGTGGATTACCCTGTGCGATGGCGGGTAACAAAACATTCTCGGCCACAGTAAGCTGCGGCATCAAGTGATGATCTTGAAAAATAAAGCCGATCGCGCGATTACGAAACAAAGCCAATTTTGTAGCTGATAACTCAAATGGATTTATTCCATCCAGTTCCACGCGACCGGAGCTTGGTGTGTCCAAAGTTCCAAGTATGTGCAGGAGCGTGGACTTGCCAGATCCACTTGGCCCAACAATCGCCAGGTCCTCGCCGGCGTTCATCTCTAAATTGACGCCATCCAAAACATGTAAAGATTCCGCAGCAGAATCAAATCGTTTATGCAGGTCGGTTACGCGCAGATTCGTCATGCAGAATTCCGATTATTGCGCTAGTAGACCTCGTTGCAAGAGCTTGGTCGACTTAGCGATACAGGCAAATCACATCGCAGAAAATATCAACACATATGGCGTAGCTCTAGTTTTCTACGAAACTTAACAATTAAATTTAACGATCGTGGATCTAATGCGGAAGGATAATCAAGGAAGTTCGCGGATTCTCAATTTCCGAAAGACAATAGGTGAACCTTCGCTTTCTAAACACAAAAATCCGGTGGGCGGATCGCATTTCGTGCCGCCCGACACTTCTTCGCCATTAACCCACAACCGTACTTCGCCATTTATTGCTCGAATGTAATACTGATTCCAATGACCGTGCCCATTTGCCAAGTGTTTTCGCGGAAAACTGCGACTGCCATTGGGTGACAATGGAGGAAAAGGTTGCATTTTTACTCCCACCGCAAACACATCTCCATTAGTACCAAACCAATCCGTTGGACGGCCTTGCTGCTTGACCTTCTCGGTATATCCGTGATCGAGGATCTGCACCTCAATTCCTTTGGGCAAACCGGGCTTTCCTGCTTGAGTCAGCTTTTCTATAGATTCTGGAGTCACCCAAATAAAGACGCCGGAATTGCCTGCGGAACGTTCGTGCATCCATTCAACAACTAATTCGAAATTGCGGTACTCCTTGCTCGTACGCAAGACACTTACTGGCTGGCCAGTGCAATGTAGCGTTCCCTCTTTCCAGTTCCAGGTGTCAGGCGAACTATTGACGTGCGAAAAATCATCCTTTTCCAGCGAGCGCCAACCAGGTGCTTCATCATCGACTTTTGCACGTACCGGTTCGTCGGCAGATAAACCCACATGGCTTATCCCCATCGATAATATCAACGCAAGCCAGGCAAAGTTCACACGATACTTGACCATTTCCGGCCCCCACACATGATATTGTTCGTAGATTTCTTCTTTTCCCATATGACTACAACAAAGCACTAACGTCAATAACCGGTGTCTCATATCATCCCAGACCAGTTCTGTGGATCAACCAATGGATCGTCGTTCATTGCTAACGCAGACAAACGATAAAGCAACTCGTCACTGAGCTTTCCACAGTTGGCATCTGCCACATTAACTTCGAGTTCTTCAATCGTCTTGACTCCAATCACCACTGATGAGATCGGTGGGACGGACAAACAAAAGCGTAACGCCAACTCGGATAGGCTGCTGACTTCGTCACGTGCTAGAACAAGGGCTTCTTGGCCTCGGTCACGTACGGGCCAAAGTTGCGAAGGTACAGAAGCAGTTTGATTCGTTAAGATTCCTCGCAAAAAGGCGGAACGCACAAATACTCCAGTCCCCGTCTCCTTCGCGCGACCGAACACTTGCCGCTCCATGCGCCGATCCAAGAAGTTATGAGGTACTTGCAGAGATCGAATCACGTCGGCATGCTGCATCGCCCGTAATGGAGTCTCCTCGCCATAACAACTTGCTCCTGCAAATCGTACCTTTCCAGTCTGGCATATCTGACGGAGCGCTTCGATGGTCTCGGAACGCTGCATGTGTTCAATTTTTGTGTTGTGTATGAGAAGAATGTCGATATGCTCTCGTTGCAACTGACGCAAGCTCTCGTCAACCGAAGCAGCTATTTCTGAAAAGAGGGCGTTTGTGTCAGCCACAACGGCGGAATCTGACAAAAAGACCTTGCTGCAAATGATTGGGTTGTAATTTGTCCTCTTCAGTGCTTCGCCAACAACATGTTCAGCTTCACCGTACTTTCTCGCTGTATCAATCACGTTGATACCCAGCTCCAATGCCCGGTGAACTAAGGCAATGCATTCCGATTTGGATGGCCGTCCGTAGTGCTGAGTCCCTTTGAATCCATAATCCATCCCAATCTCAACCGTCCCTAAAGACAATTCGGAGACCTTCAAACCTGTTTTTCCCAAGTCTCTAAATTCCATCCAGTCTGTTCCCTTTCAGAATTTCGAATCCAGATTGGTTACTTGCACCTCAAGTAACATTACCAGCGACTATCAGCGAAATACTAACCAAATACCCCGTCAAATCACTACACTGCTGTTTACCGCGAGCGAACTGTCACAGTTACCAAGCTCATGCACGAACTTCCTCGTAGAAGTTGGGCGTCCAATTGGCATAGCATAACGGCAGACCACTGCGGCGAAAACCGAGCCTATTGTATTCATTACGGCACGAGCGTAGTGGCGTGTGAAGCGTTGTTTGTTACGATGACTCTCCAGTATTGCTGACTCTGTATTCCCTTTTTTGCTGGATCACGATGTTAAGAACTTCAGAATCTCAGCCGTTGCAGATTGTCGCTGGTGGTGTCATTCGATCCGGACAAGCTGGGACGCGAAACGCTATCCACACCTATCCGAACCTGACACTTCTAAGCGACGGGACATTGGTTGCAATGTTGCGGTCGGGTACTGGCAAAGACACTGCCGACGAAACATTGCATTGGTTCGAATCCAAGGACGAAGGCGAGACTTGGAATCATCGCCCCTTTCCGGCGCCAACTGTAGTTCGTGGTATTGTCGGAAGTGCGCGCAGTGGACATCTCACCGAGCTCGCGCCAGGGCAGTTATTGGCGGCTGTGTTGTGGGTCGATCGCACAACTTATCCCGGCCAGCCGTTGTTCAATCCGGCTACTGAAGGATGTTTGGACATGCGAGTCTTGATCGCCCATTCCCATGACAATGGATACAGTTGGAGCACGTGGAACATAGCGGTTCTGCCTGAACATTTAGGTCCTCCTAGTTTGACGGCACCAATTCTCAAGCTCCCCGATGGCCGTTTGGCTATGAGCATCGAGTCCAACAAGCCCTACAGCGATTCGTCGAAGTGGTATCAACGCGTTGTTCTACTTTATTCTACAGATAGTGGCCTGACATGGTGCAACGAGTCGATTGCTGGCTGCGATCCGTCTGGCAGAATCTTCAATTGGGACCAGCGAATTGGCGTCGCACCAGACGGAAGGCTGGTAACATTTAACTGGACTTACGATTCCCAATCGAATGTTTACCGCAACATTCATCGGAGAATTAGCGTTGACTGTGGGGCAAGTTGGTCACCCCCTGAGGATATTGGATTTGCCGATCAGGCGGGTAGGCCAGCGATATTGCCAGACGGACGAATCGTCTTGCCGTTTGTCGATCGCTTCGGCACTCAGTCGATTCGTGCGCGAGCGGCTGCGGACATTGCCGGAGCATTTTCGCCTGCATCCGAGGTGGTCGTCTTCGCTCAACAAAGTAATCGTCAGGTCAACTCACACACGGGCGATACCGCCTCAGCACTGGTCGACATGAGCATTTGGAATTACGGTTTGCCCGCAAGTGAAATTTTACCCAGTGGCGATGTGATCGTTGGTTATTATGCTGGCCACAGCCAAGCGATGGATGCCCGCTGGGTTCGACTTCGTTTGCCGTAGTTGGCCTGGCTTGATTCAGTCTTTTAGTGAACTTTGTCTAATCGGATGGCGCCAGTACAAACGATCACGTAACTCCGAGCCATTGCCGTAAACATTGCTCCGGGTTCTTATTCAATTGGCCTCGTGTGACGACAAAGTCAACTTGTGCGTCAATCGCTCCCTGCAAGCTGCTTTCATGGACATGCGGACCAAACGCAGCCAGCTTGGCATCGGCAAAACGCTCGCGCAGTTGCTCGGCTAGCTGACCAATTTGCGAGGCAGGGACAATCGTCAAGTCCAATATGCAGAGGCCGACCTCATCAGGCTTAACGGCCTCTAAGCGTGAGTTGCCTAGAGAAGGAGCAAATAAGAAGTCACACCCCACGCGTTCGGAAGCAACACGTAACATGGGAATGAAGAACAAATCTTTGGTAAGAAAGACAACGATTTTCTTGTTCATCAACTACGCCCCTAATCTGCTAGACCTTCGTCACTGATTAACTTTTAGGATTGTGAGGGCGAACCTCCTGCGGGGCAAATGGAACGGCAGCTCGATAGGAAAAAAACTCGCTCTCCCGTTTCTGGAACCCTAATTCTTAATTGTGACAATATACTAAACGGCTTCTGGGCCACGCAGTCCGCCATCGATAGTTATCGCCTCTTCCGCAGGTAGCACAAAGACCTTTCCATCACCAATATTGCCTTTGGACCCCGTCCGAGCGACTTGGTTGAGCACGTTGATCGTGCGTTCTAAAAAGTCGTCATTCACCACAATTTCCAACAGCACCTTCCTCAACAGCCAAGTCTTATACTCATGACCACGATAGGTTTCGGTTTGACCACGTTGTCGAGCATACCCCTGCGCGTCACAGACTGTCATGCGCTCGACCCCGATTCTCGCCAGGGCCTCACGCACAGCCCCCAGCTTCGTAGGTTGAATGATTGCTTGAATCAGCTTCATGTTCGTTTCACAGTCGACGTTCGTATCTCAGATGGGCCATGCCTCGAAATTCAATCGCCACACGCGACAAATTAGACATGGCCTATCAACAAGGCAATGCATACTAGCTATTCTATCTATACTTTGCCACGACGATCGATTTTAACACGAGTTGCTCACCTGCCCAATTAGATCACTGGCAATGCATGGCAGAAGTGTTCCACTTTTCATCTTCTAGACACTCCTCGCCGCGTAGAGAATTGTGTTTATGCAACGGAATTTAGAAATCGCCACCAGCTTCCAATGTACATGCGAGCCGAATCATGAAAAAGTCTAAAAGCCAAGACAAGAGTCGCCGTCAGTTTATTCGCAATGTCTCAGCGGCTACAGCAGCAGTTTCCGTTTCGCCAATTCTGCTGAATGCTCAGGACAAATCCGGTTCAAAGCGTCCACGCGTCGGAGCAGGCGAGTTTGTCTACGAGTGTTTTCATGATTGGGCTGCTGACAGTTTTCCGGCCGGGCATCATTTCGGGAATGCATCGCATGGAGTTGCGGTGGATCGTGAAGGGCTCATCTATATTACCCACTACGGTAACCCAGGTTCGCTGTTCGTATTCAGCCCTGAAGGACGATTTATTAAATCGATGGGGGAAGAACTGCGAGCGAAGGGGAACGGAGCTGGTCACGGCATTGATATTCGAGTCGAAGGCAACGAAGAGTTCATGTATCTGTCACCAAGTGATGCAACTCTTGCGTTCGTAAAGATGACGATGAAAGGAGAAATCGTCTGGAAGCGAGGCCGCCACGAACTCAATGCGGACAGTGGGATTTACGCAGACGAGAAAACTCCCTATCGGCCAACAAACACGAGTTTTCGAC
>CAZVBC010000051.1:0-26077 GCA_964625155.1 uncultured Pirellulaceae bacterium | reverse complement strand
ATCTGGGGTACCGCGTTTGGGCATGCACTCGACCAAATCAAATGGCCTGGAGGACTCACCCCATTGTCTACGTTTGCTTGGTCGTGCACGAGCGCTGAGCAGGTTGACATTCTAAGTTCGGCAGGGCTCGGTGCAAAATTAATCGAGGGTTTATTTGATTCGGGTGTATCCAACGATTTGCCAACTGCTGATGTGCCAGCGATCGAAGGGGCGATGAAAGAAGGTGGTAGTTGTTCGCCGGCCCTATCGTCGGTGGAGCCAACTTTGCAAGAAACCGCCGATGGTTGGTTAGACGATATGAGCTGTCAACCTGAGGCTGCGCTGGGTGCCATCGTCGTCGCTTGGCAGGTTCCTGAGTTGTCGGCTCGAACCGGCAACAACTGGATCGGACGCTGGTTGCAAGATGCAGTGGAGCGAATTCAAAGCACAAAACCGAGCGAAGAAGATGCTGCAATGTGTCACTTGGCCGTGCGCTGCGAGTTGCCACTGTTGTTGAGTGTTATGATTGGGGCATCGCGCAAGAGAATTATGTTGATTGCTCAGGAAGCCATGGACGACCTAGCATTGTTGCTGGAACAAGGTGGAGAAAATCCAGCGTGTTGGTTGGCCTACGGGACAGGTTACTTGCGAGCAAGTTTGGCCAGCGTATTGCGCTGTCGTTTCCTGGCCAACCGCTTAGGTATGCGCGCTTGGTTTCCACCGCAGAAGAAAGGTCTAGCGGCATTGATTCAACATGCAGTCATGTGGACACGGCAAGATGGCAGCGCTTTGCTGACAGACCGTTCACGAGCCAAGCGAAGCAAAGTGGTTTGGAATGCGCTGCTTGCCCAAACTCGCAAACCTCAGTCGCTGGTCAAGTCCATGTCATTGAGTGGTCTTGGCACCAAACAAATTGAGCCATCGCGGGCTCGCAAAAAACTGAGCCATCGCGAACTTGCACAACTTTCCCATCATAACGAAGAAGCTCGCTGTGCTTGTATGCTCAGCGATTGGCTACATCGAGCTGGCCGTGTTGCTGTAGATTATTCCGATGTTACAGCCCGGATTGAGTTGGTTGGAATGAAGGGTAAGACTCTGTTGAGCGGTGATTGGACGGCGCAGGTCGAGCATAATGGTCAATCGCAGTTGCAATTGGATGATTGGGAACGAGTTTGTTGGTTTAGCGATGAGGACGTTGATTATCTGGAGTTGGAGGCGAAATTCGGACAAGCCTGCTGTGTGCAGCGACAGCTCATGTTGTTTCGCGAAGAGCGCATGGTGGTCGTCGCAGATGCCCTGCTGGGTGACCAAGAGGGAAAGTGGACTCTGACATCGAGTATCCCAATTGCTGCGGATATCGAGCTACAAAGATCGGACAAGAACACCGAAGTGTTCTTGGCAAGTTCACCGCGAGATCGAGCGCTCGTGATGCCTCTCGCGATACCCGAATGGCGGCGAGAATCGTCACCGTTCCAATTGGGCGTGAGTGACGATAAGTTAGTCATGCGCAGCGACAGCGCCGTACCACGCATGTATGTTCCGATTGTTATCTGCTTGAACGGTAAACATGCGTCCAAGCCGTTAACATGGAGGCGCTTGACGGTGGGTGAGAATATGACGATTGTCGCTCCCGATGTGGCATCAGCCTTCCGTGCCCAAATCGGCAAAGAACAATGGTTGTTGTACCGGACCTTAACTAAGCCGACCCGGCGAACAGCGATGGGGATGCATACCGGAGCAGACTTTTTGGCGGTACGATTTTGTGCAGAGTCAGGTGAGTTTGAGACTCTCGTTGAGGTAGTAGCTGAAACACCATGAACTCCGTTGACCGAGCCGTCGCAAACAAGATCCAGCAGAATTGGTGCGAACTGGTCGAATCGGTAACGCAAGCTGCCCTGCGAGTTGGCAAGTCGCCCAGCGAAATTAGAATCGTGGGCGTCACAAAATATGTTTCGGCGAACTTAGCATCCATTCTGGTTGATGCAGGTTGTCGCGAATTGGGCGAAAGTAGGCCGCAAGCGTTATGGCAGAAAGCTGAGTCCCTCAAGGGCTTGGTCGGTGTCCAGTGGCACATGATCGGACACATGCAACGCAACAAACTGCGTCGCACCCTACCCCTTATCAATTGCTTGCATTCGCTGGACAACCTACGGCTGGCTGAAGCCCTGCAATCGGAGTTGGTCGCTCGACCGGGTTCCGCACCCCTGACGTGCTTTGTTGAAGTCAATGTCTCGCGCGATCCAACCAAAACAGGTTTGCCACCGGCAGAATTGCCAGATTTCTTGGAGCAAACTGCTCAGTTCTCGATGCTGCGAGTCGCGGGCCTAATGGCTATGTCAACTTTGCACGCCAATGACCGACAAATTCGAAGTGAGTTTGCGCAAGTGCGCGAACTGCTTAACGCCATGCAAGTTGAGTTCGGTTCGCACCACAAACTGACAGAATTATCGATGGGGATGAGCGATGATTATCCGCAAGCTATCGCCGAAGGTGCCACGTTGGTCCGCATCGGTTCGTTGCTGTGGAAAGGAATTGAAAGTGAACCGGATTGAGCTGAAGGAACATTTAAGTGGAGTTTGCTTGCCCGTCAAAGTGCAACCAGCGGCTCGCCGTAACGAAATTTCTGGCGTACATGCAGGTGCTTTGAAAGTCTCTGTCAGCGCGGCTCCCGAGCGAGGCAACGCCACTGCAGCAGTGATCGAATTGTTGGCTCACTCGCTACAAATCCCTCGGCACGATATCGCGTTGATCAAAGGAACCACAACGCGACAAAAGGTCTTTCTCATTCGCCAAATCAGCCTCGCTGAACTCGAGTCGACCCTGGACTCGATACTAACAAAGTCACCATGAGTGTAACGCCGCTGACTTGGAATTAGGCGTCGAATTCAAATCGATCCCAAATCCGCAGCATGTCTTGATTTGCAATTATTGCTCATTGGCAAGTTCAGCATTGGTGGGGCGAATCGATTCAAAGTATCGACGCACGGTTTCGCGATGCCCCAATGGTAAGGGTTCAGAATCAATGACCGCTTCCATTTGTTTGCGAAATTCGGTGTACTTCTCTTGATAACTACGGGCTGCATTTTGCCTCCCTTCAGGCGCGTTGGAAGTCTCTTGCTCCGACGGGCCGTCCCCTTGTGCACCAGTCAATTTCTCTTCGATTCGAGTTGAATCGAGCGCCGTCTTTTCTTCTCCCTGTGGTTGATTGGTAATACCACGTCCCCAGGAGTTCTTCGGACTATCGCTCTTGCCCACACCCAGGCCACCGTTATTCTTACAAGCACCCTTACATTGTGACAGTCGATTCAATTGGCACCCCAAGCACTCGCTGATCGACTTTTTGAGACTCTGCGAACGACAAACACCTGCCGCCTTGCAGGCACCCGAATTGCACTGGCGTTCATTCTCGCTTTCGAGCCCTTCAGAAATTTCTTGAGCCGCTTCGCTGAGTTTGCCTTCTTTGCCTTCACCAAGTTTTGCGGAATACTTTTTCAAGTTCTCAGCAACCGCATGGCGTTCCTTGCGATTCATGGTCGATGTATCAATCTTCTCCAACTCGTTCGCCGCTTTCTCGTATTTGCCGTCTTTGAGAGCCGCAGCGATCTGTTGCATCGATTGGCTGGGCGCCAGCGCACTGGCCAGTTCTTGAAGTTGAGCGTCAATCTGCTCCAGATTGAACTGTTCCATCGCAGCGGTTACTGCTTGCTGCATCTCGGAAAGCTTGGCTAGCGCTTCGCGCTGATCAATTTCTGGCGCCTTTAGCTCTTCAACGAGTTTTTCAATTTCCTGAGCCAGTTCCTGTAGCTGGGGTGTTGCATGTTTCTCGGCCAACTCCCGCAGCTCTTCTACCATCGACTCTTCCAACGCTTGCGCCTGTTCTTTCACCACTTGCAACGGTTCGGTGAGTGTTGGTCGATCAGGCCAAGCCAAGCTGGGAACCAGCATTAGGCCGGCCATCAGGCCACATGCAAGCAACGCCAGCGAAGTTGTCTGCGGAGCCCGCAACGGTACAACAGCTTGCGGATTGACGCGGCTCAGATCTTGTAATGTCTGGCGAATATGAATCAATTGAAGCGGTTCTTGCGAAGCTCTGCCAGCAAAGTCTAGAGCTGTAACCGTACCATCCTTCATGCGATAGTATGTATCAACCAAGCGAGCAGCCGAGAGGGCTGTCGGACGCAACAAGGTCCCAAGCCCCATGCCGATCGCAGCGCCTACAAAGGGAGTTAGCGAAAGCCATAACATTTCGAACTGCACGCCGAACAAGCGTGCCGTCGCCATTCCAGCGCCGCCGCACGCACCAACCAACACACCCATAGTCATCCAACGAATCCCACGTTCCAATCGCAGTCGATTAATGACTCCACGTAAACTCTGCAATAATTGTTGCTGCATGATCGTCCGCTCCTGTACAACTGATGGCACAACTCTGCCGAACTAGGTATTCAATGTACGCGTTCCGTCGGCGATTTTCCGCTCTGCATGACACTACTGATCCTTTAGGCTGAATTGCAACGAGGCTGAATTGCAACGCACAAGACCCAGTCAGCAGAACCGAAGATCGCCCACGAGACTGAGTTTCTCGCGGCTGGTCAATGGTGTTTAGCTCTACTTGTTGTCCATAATATCGGGGGCATGCGGGAGGAATCAAGACATTTCTCAAAATAATTCTAGCTAACTTCCCGCGTGCAGGTGCAGCAAGTTTTCGTCAAACTAAAGAGCAGTTCGAAACGACCGAGTCTTCAGTGCAGCACATTCCAAAGCGGAGCCGCACAGCCTTAGAACGAACATTTGTAGGCTTCGTGTTTGCCAAGACGTGTCTATATTGCCGTTTTGGGAATCGATGTGCATAAGTTATGCGGTCCTGAATCAATAGTGCTTGCATTCTTACAGGCACATAGAGCAAGCAAGGCACATCGAGTATAAAGGCAGGGGGATGCAGAGGGAGAGCAATGCGTCTACTGAGCAGGACCGCGCGGATGTTCAGTGAGCAGATACTGGTAATGTGAATTTGGTGATGGAAAGTTGCGATGATGCGGGAAACATTGGCTGTAGTCTTGGCTGGAGGTAAAGGCACTCGCTTGGAGCCCCTGACGCGCGATCGGGCTAAGCCAGCGGTCCCGTTTGGCGGTACCTATCGAATTATCGATTTTGTCTTATCCAACTGCATCAATTCCGGCATTCGTCGCATGCTGGTACTCACGCAATACAAGGCGATGAGTTTAGATCGACATATCAATCTGGGGTGGCGAAAGTACTTTTGCACAGAACTGCAAGAATTTATCGACTTGGTTCCTCCTCAGCAACGTATCGACGAACATTGGTACCAAGGTACTGCTGACGCGGTGTACCAAAATATTTATGTCATTGAGAAGGAACGACCGCAGTATATCTTGATCTTGGCTGGCGATCACATTTACAAGATGAACTATCGGGCCATGGTCGATTACCATATCGAAATGGGTGCCGATCTAACGATTGGCGCTCTTCGAGTTGACAAGGAATCAGCGACTCAGTTCGGTGTCATTGAAATCGACCAGCATCAGAGGATTATCGGATTTGAGGAAAAGCCAGCCAATCCGCTGACTTTGCCAGGGGACGACCAACATTGTTTGGCGTCGATGGGGATCTACGTTTTCACTTCGAGGTTTTTATTCGAACAGCTTTGTCGCGATGCGACTGAGCCTGACAGCAGCCACGACTTCGGAAAAAACATCATTCCATCGATCATCGATCGCCACCGCGTATTTGCGTTCCCGTTTCGCGACGAGAATCGAAAGCGTGAGGCTTACTGGCGCGACGTGGGAACATTGGATGCGTACTTCGAAGCTAATATGGATCTGATTGGCATTGAACCGCAACTGAATCTGTACGACCATCAATGGCCAATTCGTACACTACAGCCCAATTTGCCACCTCCAAAATTCGTGTTTGGTTCCTACGGTGATTCTGAACGTTGTGGTCATGCGCTGGACAGCATTGTCTGTCAAGGAACGATTATCAGTGGTGGCAAAGTGCAGCGCAGTGTGATCAGTCCCGATGTTCGAGTTAACAGTTATGCACACGTCGAAGACAGTATCTTGTTCGAAGGCGTCGATGTCGGTCGACATGCTAAAATTAGACGGGCGATCATCGACAAACGTGTGCACATTCCTCCTCATATGGAGATCGGATTCGATCCAGAATTAGATCGCAAGCGAGGATTTACGATCAGCCCAGGAGGGATCGTGGTGATTGGCCGCAATGAGGCACCCAGCATCCTCCACGATCGGTTTGATTCAAGTGTCTCTCGTTAATCATGGGCACTTGCCGGCGTTGGGCTAAGAAGCAGTGAGTCCGGGCTGGCAAGCCTCGTCGAGTTGTCTCAGCGACGGAAAACGAATTACAGATCACTTGCTCGTGCGATGGCAAAAAAGCCGCCTGCGCGAAAGTCTGTCCAAAACCTTTGTTGCTCGATTATCCGATCCCCTTTGCGATTGATGGGCATGATCTGTAGCGCACGGAATCCTGCTTGACGGAGGTCGGCGAGCAATTCTTTGCGGCTGTAGATGTGGAGGAACATGGAGGGCAACCCTCGGTAGACATAGACGCGATCGCCTGGTTCACACTGAGCATCAAACCAGCTCCGCACGTTGGTAGTGACCAGCCACCACGGGCCATGGGGATCAAGCCAACTGTGGTTGCGATTATGTACGTGCAGTATCAGCTTGGCCCCCGGTTTGAGCGCACCGTGGACTTGACGCAGGAATGTCTGGCGATGTTCGCGGCCACGAATCATGCCCAGGCTGCTGAACAAACAGACTGCCAAATCGAGTGAATGAGCTCGCAACCATTCGAGCTGAACCAGATTCGCGTGAATTAGCGCCACTTGACTAGCGACGGCTGTGGATTTGCTGCTCACTTCAGCCAACATATGCCGGCTCAAATCGACATTCAGAATTCGATAGCCGAGTGGTGCAAGCTGATGTCCGACACGTCCAGTACCGCAACCAAAATCAGCGATGATGGGCGCATGGTCGGTGGTTTGGGATTGGTTGGCAATCGAAGGAAGATGTTGTCGTACAACTTCCATGTCCAATTTCAATAGCGGGTGGTCGGCAAAATAGGCGTCATAATCAGTGGCAATGGAGTCCGTTTCCACATAGTTCCAAGTACCGCGGCTGACCCCTTTCGGTAATTGCCATGCGGCTCGTGCCAATGATCAGGTCCTTTCAACCAAAATTCACCCAGCGTTTTCTTGCTTACCCAGCCATGCGTCGACCACGATTTGCTTCAGGAGCTAATTCTTCAGCGCTCGCGCGATGACGATATTGCATCAAATAAGCATCTTCTGGCGTATCTTCGTAGAACTCTCGCAATACTGAGACGGCCTTGAAGCCCAACTGACGAAAGAACAATTGTGCAACCAAATTGGTTTCTCGCACTTCCAACATGATGCGATTGCGGCGATCCAACGAGAGCTTGCTGGCCAGCTTCTCAATCATGGCTCGCCCGACACCCTTGCGACGGTAGTCGGGGGCCACGGCAAAGTTCAAAAGATGCAGGCGATTCTTGTGAAGCTCGTAGATCATAAAGCCCACGACATCTTCTTCGTGCTCGGCCACCATGCCAATGCAATTTCGTTGCCGTAAACAGCGGACGAATTCCTCTTCACTCCAAGGATATTCGAAGCTCTTGTCTTCGATATTCAACACGCTTGTCATATCTCGGCGGATCATCCAACGGATATGAAAGCAGGAGATCTTGTTGTCCGTAACCGGCATATTTTTGTCCCTTCAAATCTAACGTCCTTGGATGGTGCGTAAGTTAACAAATCGTGGATCACCAGCCAATACCAAAGGCGCCAACTTTGCACGGTCGGGACTAAAGCATTTAACGCCAGGAACTTCCGCGCAGCCTTGCTGAAAAATCTGCGGCGTCATCGTGTAAACGGGCTACCAAATTGATTTTGCTGGACGCCTTGATTTGCTCAAAGGGTCCTTGCGCGGCGAGCAATCCCAAGTCATAGGCCAATCGATCGGAATGGCCTGGGAGTAACACGCGAATGTCTTGCGGCACTGTTCCAGGCCGAAGTTCATTAATGTGCTGAACGATATTGGTCGTACAGTTGTTTGTAATCACGTCGTAGAATTCCGGGCGGCGAGCCAATTCGTTGACGCGTCCGAGCATGGCCAGCAACAATCGCTGGGCTTGTTCGGGTGTCACGCGAGTGCGATACAAATAGACATCCACTTTGCGAACTTCCGTGCGCAAACGAATTAGGTCTCTTTCTGTACCGACCACGTAGATGAGTTCAAAATCTTTGAGTGCGCCGGCAATCGCAGAGTAACTTTCGCCCTGTTCCAATCGCGCTTCAACCGAAACGACAATCTGTTCCCCATTTGTTAAGCCAAAACTGAGCATGGTGTGAGCCAACAGTGGAGCGTTTTGGAATGGCACGACGATGAAATCGACCGATTGAACGTCCCGAAGCGCAAATTCGCGATCAAAATGCCGCACGTCATAATTTTCCTCGGTGCGGTAATGGCAATCACGGATGTTATAGATCTTGATCTTGTCCAAACCAATTTCAGCATGGGGCAAGACCAATAAATCCGGGCGCCAGACGCGCGTGTGCGACGGTACCTTCTTGCGGACGTTGGCGGTCAGTCTAAAACGAGAAGGAGACGCAGTATCTTCGACGCCATGCGATTGTGGCGAAGGCTGAGGGGGCTGCCTAATAACAGAGCAACCCGCAAGATGCATGACGATAACTAGGGCCACAAGCCACGTGAATCTGCACGAAGCTCGCGTAACCGTGCCCAACACAGAATTCTCACTTGTCTAATGGGACAGTTCACCGTAAAAGTTTGAAGCTGACGAATCGCATGAACGATCGTGGCTGGTGGCTTTCATAGCAAATCTGACTGGTAACCACCAGATCGACAAACTGAGAACACAACCGCGATTTGAGCTTGATTTCGCGAATACGAAAGCTTGGCTGCTGCCAGCCAGGTATTCAGACATGCAGAGATTCCTGTTCAAGGACGGCCATGACGCGTATTGATCGCTACATCTTGCTGCTCTACTTTCGAGTGCTTTTCGTCTCCTTTTGTTCAATAGCGGGCATGTTGATCATCGTTGATGTCTTCACCAACATTGAAGAGTTCATTCATGCGGGTCGCGACAAGGGAGGCTTGTGGCCTGTCTTGCTGGATTATTACGGCCCTAAGTTGTTAGCCATGTTCGAGTACATCAGCGGACTGCTGGCATTGCTAGCAACATTGTTTGTAATTACATGGCTGTATCGAACCAACGAACTGACCGCATTGCTAGCTGCCGGAGTTAACAAACGCAGAGTACTCCGACCGATGATGATGGCGTCGATTGTTGTCGTTGGCTCCGCATTATTGATTCGTGAGCTGGCCATTCCTCGATTACAGACCAAGCTGGAACGGCTTCCCCAAGATCTCGGCGGAGAACGTCCGGTAGGGGTGCGTCCGGTTTACGATGCAGCGCTCGGGGTCCGTTTCGGCGGACGTAACCTTATTTTATCCAAGCGAGAAATCCTTGAACCGCTGATTCGGGTTCAGCGGCCACCATTGACGCCGATAATCGGCAAACAGATTCAAGCTGCGTTAGGTAAGTTTGTGCCGGCTGATGCCAATCACCCGGCAGGTTTTTTGTTACAGAGTGTAACCATACCACCTGCTATCGATACGTTGCAGTCGATTCGTAGCGAAGATGGCCAACCACTGTTCATGTCGCGCCAGGAACATCCATGGCTGAATCCGGGAGAGTGTTTCTTGGCCAGCGGTTTAGATTTTGACTTATTGCGCGACGAAAGTAATCGTTATGCGTCCACCTACAGCCTGATCGCGGTACTGCGTAGTGCACAAATGTTGCAGGACGACAGTCTGCGCGTACTGATTCACTCGCGCGTCTTACGACCATTTGTGGATTGGACAGTGGTGTTGCTCGGAATCCCGCTCGTGTTATCGCGTCCAGACCAACACATGTTCAAAGTTGCGGGCAGTTGCCTTGTTTTGGTAGCCATCTTTACCGCAGTTGTTATGGGCTTCAGCGCTATCGGAAGCGCAGGCTACATGATCACTCCATTTTTGGCTGCCTGGTTACCATTGGTCATCTTCTTCCCATGGAGCGCCTCACGCGTCGCCACCGCTTGTGAAACTTGATTTTATGCTCAAGTGCAAGCTGGCTCGACACTCGTTGGCAGCTCCAACTCACGGAGCAACCGTGGCCATGATTTTTTATACAGTAGGCAGTTGCACGCCAGATTCGCTCTGCTGCGAGTTTTCGCCCAACAGATTCTTGAACGCTTTATCATACATTCCTTCTCCATAAGTCATTTCACCTCCTTGATGTCCAACAATTCCGACCAGAGAGGCGGCTATCAAAGCGCCGACAATCCAAACATTGCGCAAACTGGTCGACTCTGTCCAACGTGCAATGATCGCGACGAACCAAACCAGCATCGATAAACTGGCCAAGACAATGCCCGACCAACGATGACGCGTAACTGCCGAGTTCCAATCAAACGCCCAGGGATCAGCACCATATCCACAGATGTCGGCAAACGACCAACCCATAAAACAAGACGCCACAGCACCCAAAGCGCCGACCCACAGACAATGAAACGCCACCAATTCACATGTTTCGCCGAACAGAATCGAGCCCACACCAAAAAGGGCAGCCATAATCAGTAACGCGACTGGAAAGTGCACCATGGCTGGATGGAAGTAACCTTGAAATTCCCAGAGCTTTTCCTGCAAGGTCACTGGAACGGGTGCCGCTGCTGGTGCTGTAGGAGCTGGCTCGGAAACAGCCTGTGCCGCACCATCGGAAGAGCTCTCGGTGGCAGGTTGTGCCGCTGGTTCCCTCCATTGTGCTCCTTCTTCGATCCAAACCTTTATTAGCGCCAACTCAGCTCCCGTCAACGGATTGTCGTGTTTGACCGGAGGCATCTTCATCGCTTCATCGTCGGTAATTAAATAGTCGGTCCACAACGGGCTCGAGTCCAGCGATCCACCTTCGATATATAGAAAGAGTGATTCTTGTTGATCGACACGATAGTCATTACTCGCTTTCTGCGGGCCATGACACTCAATACACTTTTCGGCGAAAATCGGCCGGATGTCGCGGTTGAAATCGATCAAGCCCGACTTGGCTGGTTCGGCTGATTTCTCCACCTGTGGTGCTACTGGGTCAGACTCCTTGGCCGCTTGTGTCTCAGTTGCGTTGGCGGAGTCTTTGGCGTTTGTACCAGGTTGTTGTGCAGTTTCCACTGTCTGCTGTGAAACGGCGACGGTGCCAATTGAAACAATCAACCCGCAAACAATCGCCAGTTGAGCAGAGCAATATAGTATCCACTTTCTCATAGCCAAACTCTCAGGTGGGATAGGTGATCGGTAGGATTTATTGGAGCCCTCTTTTTGAAGAGCGGTCCATCAGATTTTACCTGCTTGCCAGAATCTAAACTACTTGAAATCAATGACCATCAACAAACCTAATCGACGCGAAAGTCTCATCCATTTCGATGGCCCGAGCAAAAAACGGTTGAGCGCGAACGAACTGATTGTCTAACTGCAACCATTTTCCAATCATGATTAAAGGCAACGCTTCGTGACGCCGTTCCCATGCATATTTGGCAACAAATTCACAATGCAGTTCAGCATTACGCATCAAAGGTCCATAGAAATTATTCAGCGATCGCTGCGGGAGAAATTCGGCAGCAATTCTCCCATCACCAATGAGCGCTGCATGCATCACTGCAGCGGCTTGATCGCAATCTCTGCTCGCAATTAAGGCGACAAAACGCCGCGTTGTGAGATCGTTGCTTGAACCAAAGCGGACCGCCAATCGTGCATAAGCGCGGGCCGCATCGGAATAGCCACCAGCAGCAAAGATTTGGTCCGCAGAATCCAGCAGTGCTGAAGGGACGCCCGAAGTGTCTGACGGTGCGATAGCAGAAACTAAGCGACGTGATAAAACAGCAGGTGGCTCAGGGGCGGGACTAGCTTTTAAGTCAGCATTGCCTTGCATCGCGAATTCTCGATGTAGCGCAGTTGATTGCCGCTTTTGTTCCCTGTCCAGTTGGTTCAATCGCGCATTAACTGAGTAGCCAGGATGCGTCCATCGGACGTATGAAGGTGGCGGGAAAATACAAACTGAGTTAAAAGTGATATATGTCCAACCGACGTAAGCCGTTGGCCAATAGTGAGGCAAACAACGTATCGAAGGGCAGCCGTAACAGCACTGATTGCCTACGGTTGGAACAGACAAGTTAACCCAAACAACGGGTCGCGTCCTGCTACATCTATAGCAGTCGAAAGGAAGCTCAGCCCGCAATTCCAGTGGCAATCCAATCGCTATACCGAAAGTTGCAATAGCGAGCAGTCTTAATATTACCGCCATTTTGTTTGCCAAGCCTTGGTGGTGGAGTTGTTTGTCGATACCACCCAGTATTATGCAAGAAATCAAAGAAACAAGCTGTGAGGGCCTTTCCCGATCATGAATCAGTTGTGTTGTGATCAAGCGAGGTTCTTGCGTACCGCCCAAACTGCTGCTTGAGTACGGTTGGCTACACCGATCTTGCGCAATACATTTTGAACATGCTCTTTTGCGGTTTCGTAACTAATGGTCAACGCGTCGGCGATTTGTTGGTTTGACTTGCCATTAGCGAGCTGTCGCAAAACATCACACTCGCGTTGTGTTAAAGGTACGTCGAGATCGACTTCCAAACGTGGAGCTGCCATGGCGCTGGTGACTCGTCGCAATTCATCGCGAGTCCAAATGGTCCTGTCGCGAATAGCTGTTTCCAGTGCCTCAATTAACTGGTTGCGCGAGATCGATTTCAGCAAGAAACCTGCTGCACCAATCGCGGCAGCGCGAGACAAATATACTGGATTATCGTACGCCGAAATCAACAAAACGATGACCTGCGGCTGTTCCAACCTCAGGCGACTGAGTACATGGATACCATCTCCCAAAGGCATTCGCACATCCATCAGTACAATTTCGGGACGATGCGTTTCTATTTTCCGCAAAACTTCGGCCCCGCTGGAGGCCTCACTCACGATATTAAAACGCGAACCTTCAAGCAAACTTCGCAGGCCGATACGAATTATCTCATGGTCATCCGCTATGAGAATCGAATTTGTCATCAGAGGCTTTCAATCAGCATCAATCTAACTTGAACCAGCTTGGACGACCTGAGCGACTCAGGTGGGAATTGGTGGAGCCGCTGAAGGCAATCTGCAATTCAGATTTGTTATTGAACCCCCTGGGATAACTGCCTGCTTTTGCGGCTCATTAATCCCCAAGCCTCAATAATTTACACGCGCATGACGAGCTAGTATGCTTTTGAGGTACGTAAAAGCTGTCTCTGCCCCCTCGTCTTTGGCTAGTATCTTTGTACGAACAAGATTAAAGCCAAGTTATTGATGCTCGTAAACCTCAAACGGCGAGATAATACCATCTTTGTTGGTATCTAATGTGGCAAATGAAAAGCTATCGCCGAGAAACTCCAATGGAGAAATGGCTCCATCTTGATTGGAATCCATGGCTGAAAACCAACGCGGCGCCGCTGATTCTGGCTTTTTTTCGTCTGTTGGAGCTGCATTTGTTCTCATGGGAATTTGGGCAGCTAGAGTGTTTTCGAAATCGATGCTGGCGACAAGCGGGACTTCATTGTGGCTGATGCGTGAGTCTTTATCGAAATCAAATTTATGGATCGAAGAAACCATGTGTAAGATTTCTGCTTGCGTAATCAATGAATTTTGATCGCGGTCAAGCAGTTCCAACCAAGCTGAATTGGCTACACGCATGCGAGCTGCAATGCGGAGCTGCCGAAACGACAACAACCAGCGCCAAGCGGAGTTGATTTCAGAGTCTGATAGCTTGGAATCTTTGTCTGCGTCCACAACTTCTATGGCCGCGCTTCCCAGTTCAAGTTGTGCACGAAGTACCGCCGCAGTCTGGGGATCGTTCATTGCGGTACGCAGTTGATTGGTAAAAAATCCCAGAAACTCGTCCGTAATTCCGTTAACCTTGACACGCAAAATACATGTATCGCAATGGAAGCGGCCCGCGTTGGCGCCGTTTGGTTGCCACGATTGGGTTGTGGCCGATGAATTGAGATTTGCGTCCAATCGCAGACTTGAGTTGTCTTGGCCGTGCATCGACTTTTCCAATGGTGTGTGGATGCCTGGCAAACGGACCAACAACTCCACGTGGCTGGGAGCTTCCCCAAGTTTGATCAATTCGGTTCGAGTGAGTGCTTGGTCACCGTTTGCATCGAGTGCTTGCCAGCGTTCGGCGGGCCAAGCATGCCAGTTTTCGCGAGCGACTTTGTCCAAGAATGTAAAGTGCTGTAGAACATCGCTGGCTGATGAAGTAGGCTCCGCCGAATTCCACGGCAAAAAACTTGATGAAGTTACTATTGAACGATCAGCCATACTCATCCGCTGATCAGTTTGGCCGCCAATTGCTGTAAGTTCCTGTCGACTGATGACAAAATCCCCATCAAAGTCGAATCGCATTAGACTCTTTTCCAATTGCTCGACTTCAGCTTTGCTCAATTCGCCGTCGCCGTCACGGTCGCACGGATCGAATATAGACATGCCGTCGGCCGAATTGTCTGGCACTTCGCTGAGTCCGATGCGCGGATTTCGAATCAAGCCACGAGTCAGAAACTCCAGCAATTCTTCTTTGCCTACTCTGTTATCGCGCGCTTGATCGTACATGTTCAAAAGCTGATCTCGGTTCTCATCGCTAGGTAACAAATTGCCTAACCAGCCCGAGCGGACTAATGGATGAGCAAAGACGTCGGCCCACATCACAGTTTTAGAAAAGTCCAAATTCAGCTCTTGGACAATTCCTTCCAGTCGTTCGAAATATATCTCCTGCAAGCTTTTGCCTTGCACGTTTACCGCGACATCGACAATCAGTGGTCCGCCAGGCGCCAATACAATTAAACGCTGTGAAGTCCAAATCTCAGATTTCTCCTGCTTTTTTGCTGGTTGCGAAAGAGTGATTTCACTTTCGGAGGTGGAAGCTTTGATCTTGCCCTCAGCTTGCTGGCTGTCCGCACCTTCCAAACCTGCATCCGAGAAAGGCGGCTTGGAATCCGCATTCAGATTGCGATCAGCTTGCGAAACGGACGGCGAAACCGAGCGCTTCGTATGCACCGGATCATTCGAGCTAGGCGTTTTAACCGAACTGGGCTGGATTTTTGACGTAGGTGGCTGCTGCCTCAAACACCCGGCGAACAACGCAACAGTGATGATGCAGATAATTGGGGCACGCAAAGTAATAGTTAACACACTCATTCGTACACAGACTTATTGATTCACGGTCTCATTGGAACACAGTCTCATTGGTACACAGTCTCATTGGAACACAGTGCAGTCTTGGCAAGGCGCCAGTTACGGAGTCATGGCAAACTCAGTCGAATTGATCAGGGCCCACAACAGATCGGCTTGCCAAGTTGCTATCGGTTTTGATTGTTCAGCCAGTTGATCGGATTGGTCTGTCGGAGGTTCGGTGGCCTTTTTGGACGGATGGTCGTTTGCCGATTTAGAGGCGAATTTCGACAAGCTTTTAAGTTCTTGTTCGGTGGGTAAACGGTTCAAGGTTGCCAAAAAAATCCACTGAATTTGCTGCTGAGGCTGAATGTGTGGAGCGGAGACAGCCTGCAACAAGCGGCTTTGAATTTCGGTCCATACTTGAGACATCACGTTACTGTGCATGGTCACCAGTGCTTGAACTATTCCCAACGTCGCTTCGCTTCCCTCTCCGCGTAAACGGCCAAGGTCGGCTGCCAGTTGGGCTGCCAAAGCGCTTCCTTGGGTTGTACCGTGATTTCGAGCAACTTGGCTTAAACAGGTTGCCAATTGGATGGCCGATAGTGGCTTGACCTTCATAGTTGCATAGCTATCCTCCGGTGCAACTCCTTGCGGATGATCCGTCGAACGGTGGTAGGCCTGGGTTCGTGCAAGTGTGTCGATCAGTAGGCGCAGGTCGAATCCGCTGCCTGTGAAATAATCTGATAGCTCGACCAGCAGTTGCGGATGTGTCGCCATTTCCAGATTGCGCATGTCGTCGATCGGTTCGATTAATCCGCGACCGAACATGAGCGCCCAGACTCGATTCACGGCCGCTCGAGCTAAATAAGGATTTTCCCGAGCGGTCAGCCAGAGCGTTAATTGCTGGCGCCGAGTTCCACTCTGTAAGCTACTGAATCCAGTATTGACTAGCGCGGCTGGTGAGATGATTTCTTCGGAATTGGGCAATCGAACTTCACCCGACTGTACATCGCTGATTTCCGCATTGCCTGGATTGATACGACTAGGTTGAGTCGTAACTTGAGCGAAATAAGCGGCAAAGCCCCAGAATTCACGTTGCTTCCAACGATCAAATGGATGGTCGTGGCATTCTGCACAATCGAGCTGCAAACCGAGGAAGACTCGTGAAGTTTTTGCAGCAATTTTTTCCGGTTTACCTTCCAAGGAAACAAAAAAAGCGGCTGGCCCATCGTTGACCGAGCCATTGGCTACCAATAAATCAGCGACCAGGCGATCGTACCGGAGATTCTCAGCAAAGCGACCGCGCAGCCAACTGTGCAAGCTGTTGCGCCCCAACAAATTCTCAGGGGAAGTGGATTCAGGTAACAACCAAGCTGACCAGACGTTGGCCAAGTGCGCGGCATGCAAAGGCGACTGCAATAATCGATCCGTCAATTGCGCGCGTTTGTCTGGGCTCGTATCCTGCAGAAACTGTTGCACTTCGCTGGCGGCGGGAGCTAGGCCGACTAGATCAAGACTGGCACGCCTCAAAAAAGAAGCGTCGTCACAGGGCTTGGATGGTTTCCAGCCCAACGCTAACATGCGATCTTCCAGTAAACGATCGACGCGCTGCGCCATTTGGGCTGGCGTTGAAGGTTGTGCCACAGATGTTTTGGTAATACCCGCTGCTAAGGTTACCACGGATATGAACCAGAGCAGGTATCGGCATGCACGCAACATCGGTTTTCCTCGTCGCCACCAGTAGTTTCAGGTACCTTGGCCCTTTTCTTCTCAATGGTAATATTCTGACGATAATCGAGCGGCACGCAAAGCTTTTTCACTCGCATTGAAGAGAAATCTTGCATTTCCATGGGCTGTAGGTCGACTGGTTGCCACTCAGCACCAATCGGGCTCCAGAGCAAATAATAAGATCAATCCAATTCGCACCTGGGGTACCATGCGTCAGCCGTTTGTACCTGAGCTTACTTTGTTTTTCCTGAAATGTTCCGGCCTAAAACTTGTTCTACGCCAGACGTTTTGATCCGACTGAGCAGATATGAATTCACCTACGAAAGTCCTTGCGGAAATCGAATATCAACCTCGCTTACCCACTTCCTATCGACCGGAAATCGCGGTTATCGGCTGTGGCGGCATTGCCAAGTATCACTTGCAAGCTTATCGCGATGCCAATCTTCGCGTGTCCGCGCTGTGTGATGTCGTGGTCGAACGTGCCGATGCACGTCGTGCGGAGTATTTTCCTGAAGCTCGCGTTTATGCAGACTATCGAGAACTACTGCGCTGCGATGCTATCGAAGTTGTCGACATTACTACGCATCCACCCGAACGTCCTCCAATTATCGAAGCATGCATAAAGGCAGGTAAGCATGTGCTCAGCCAAAAACCGTTTGTACTCGACTTGGATGTTGGTGAGCAATTGGTCGAGTTAGCTGAAAAATGTGGTAAGCAACTTGCCGTCAATCAGAATGCGCGTTGGGCACCTCATTTCAGCTTTGCCCGCCATGCTGTCGCCAGTGGCGTATTGGGTGATGTTTTTGGAGCCCATCTATCGTGTCACTGGGACCATACCTGGGTTAAGGGTACGCAATTTGAAAAAGTAAAACATTTGATACTTTACGATTATGCGATTCATTGGTTTGACATGTTGCGGGCCGTGTTGCCCTTTCAAGAGGTGCGACGAGTATTTGCGTCGACGGCTCGTACTCGCACTCAGGACTTGATGCCCAGCTTGCTCGGGCAAGCGTTAATTGAGTTTGAATCCGCACAAGCGACGTTAGCCTTTGACGCTGCGTTACCAGCCGGTTCACAAGAAAGAACTTTTCTTTCTGGTACTCAGGGGAGTCTCTACAGTGTGGGAGCAGGAAACCAAGAACAAACCTTGTCGGTACGACTGGCATCGGGGACTTGGACGCCCAATTTGCATGGTAAGTGGTTTCCCGATGGCTTCCGAGGCACGATGGGAGAATTGCTGTGTGCCATCGAACAAAAGCGTACCTGTTCTATTAACGCAGCCGATAATCTGAAGAGTCTGGCACTTTGTTTTGCAGCAGTGGCCAGCAGTGAGCTTGGCAAACCCATTGTCCCAGGTACCATTCGCCAACTGGTTGACGGCTGAATTCTGCGAATCACTCCACGTAGATGAGTTGCTGTGGATATAGAAGTCGGAGTTCTGCAATTCATTGAAATTACCAACGCTTGTTACGGAAGAATTAATGCAATCTCATTTTGGCGATCAATTGGCTGAAGCGGTCCAAAGAAAAAAATCGGCTGTCTGTGTGGGACTCGATCCTCGTTGGGCAAGCCTTCCCAGTTCACTTACGGCAGGAGTTGATCCATTCGATCACAGTTCCATCGCCACGGTTACCGCCCGTTTTTGTTGTGAAGTTATCGATGCAGTGGCGATGAACGCGCCAATAGTCAAGCCGCAAGCAGCTTTTTTTGAGCAGCTTGGATGGGAAGGGATGCGGGCGCTCGACAAAGTCATTGGCCACGCACGACAAGCTGGAATGTTGGTCCTGTTGGATGGCAAACGGGGTGATATCGGTTCGACCGCCGAAGCGTATGCTGACGCCTACTTGGGACGCGAATCTTCTCGCTGGGGATGCGATGCGTTGACAGTGAATCCGTATTTGGGTGACGATACCTTAGAGCCCTTTGTAGATTGCGCACGCCAGCGCGGGGCAGGTGTTTTTGTGCTAGTAAAAACCTCCAATCCTGGTAGTGGTTTCCTGCAAGATTGTCCCATTTGCCAACCTCCCGCCGAACAAATGGACACGGTTTATGAAAAGATGGCCGACTTGGTGCAATCGCGAGCTTTGGCTAGTGTAGGGGCATCTGGGTACGGAATAGTTGGCGCAGTCGTGGGCGCCACTTATCCCGACCAACTTTCGCAGCTAAGAAACCGAATTCCAAATGCATGGATTTTGATCCCAGGGTACGGAGCACAAGGCGGAACCGCCAATGATGTTGCGAGAGGTTTTGATAATCGCGGCTTGGGAGCGATTGTCAATAGCTCCCGAGGTATCATCTTCGCATACCAACAGTCGCAATATGCACATTATGCAGTCGATTGGCAACACGCTGTCGCCGAGGCAACTCGAGACATGGCTGCACAATTGCGGGCAGCCACATGACCATGACCATTGGTTTCCTCTATCCACATGAATTCCATACGAATATAAAGAGCGTTGGCAACTTTGCTGCGCGAAAATTCGATATTCATGTTGTGTGAGGAATGAACATGTCCAGTCTCTTGGATTCAGTCAGTGAACAAATTGGTACTGCTCAAATTCAGGCCATCGCTCAACAGCTCGGGGCTTCACCTGAACAAACTGAACGAGCCATCCACATGGCTCTTCCCACAATCTTGGGCGCATTAGCCAAAAGGGTCGAAAACGAAGATGGGGCTGCACACGTGCATGCTGCTGTATCGGAACATTCCGGAGGTATACTGGATTCCATAACCGGTATGTTGGGAAACGCTGGTAAAGACGGTTCGCTGGGTGGCTCGCTGCTGGGTAGCATACTCGGTGGCCGACAATCGCGAGTGGAACAAGGCATCGGTAAAGCCGCCGGACTGGACGCAATCAAGATTGGTTCGTTGCTGGCCATGTTAGCGCCGATCGTAATGGGAGTGCTGGCAAAACAAGCTCGAGGAAGCAACATGGACCCCGGTGGACTCGCCGGTATGCTTCGCAAAGAGCGACAATCCATGGAACAAAAAGCGACAGGTGGATTGTTGAGTGGCTTGCTAGATCAAGACGGTGACGGCGACTTCGATTTTCAAGATGTTCTTCGCTTGGGCATGAAGAAGATCCTTGGCAGATGAGAATTGGCCAAGAACAAATGCCTCTATGGGTTACCGTGCCTGTGCGTCTCCACCACCTATCAGCCTCCCGAGATCATGGACATGATCGTTATTTCGTCATTCGGCTTGAGCGCTTCGTTCGAGTTTCCGCGCAAACATCGATCACCGATGAAAACCAAGTAGGACAAACGTGGAGTGCCTTCGAAATCGACTAACAGGTTTCTCAGTTCAGAGTTGCTGCGAGCTCCGATGGACTGGATGAATTGTGTTACGTTTGTACTATCAGGTACTTCGATTTCTTCGCAACCCACACCAGCAAACTGCTTTGCCTGAGCGGTATATTTTACCGTGACTTTCATCCACGTTCTCCCCAAACCACACCAGTCGCAGCCGCATCACGTAACCAATTGCCCCGCTTGCAGCACATGCTTTTGCTTGGCATATCCCGAGGCACGGTCGTCGTGAGTGACCAACAGCACCGCACCACCCGACAGCGCGAAGTGGCTTAACGCTTCAAGTACACAGCGAGCGTTTTCAGCATCGAGGTTACCTGTGGGCTCGTCGGCTAACAAGATACTTGGTTGATTTAGCAGTGCGCGTGCCAAGGCGCAACGCTGACGTTCACCGCTGCTCAGTTTTGCTGGCACATGCTCCCGTCGCGATGCAAGCCCGAATTGGTTTAGCAACTCTTCTGCGCGAGCCAGCATACCGGGACGCCGCGTCGCAAGTGAAGGGGCAAGAACATTATCAATGACGCTCAAGTATGGCACCAAATGGAATTGTTGAAAAACAAAACCAACCTTTGCCGCTCGTAGCGCCGCGCGAGCGTCTGGGGAAAGAGCATATGGATCTGTTGAATCGATCGTCACACGTCCTCGGTCAGGGCTCAACATTGCTCCAGCGGTCAATAGCAAAGTCGACTTACCGCAACCGCTGGGTCCGTGAATCGCCACAAAGTCTCCGGCACTCAAACGCAACGTTACACCGCGCAATGCCTCAACGGTACTAGACCTTCCGCTGGGGCTGGGGTAACTCTTCCAAACGTCGTCCAATTCCAGCAACAATTCTCGCTCCACATCTCTGATTCTGCAACTTGGTTGCGATACGGTCACTTTTGTAGATCGATCATCCTTGCAAAACTGTTGCCGCATCTTGACGGACGGCAAATATGGCGGCAATCCAACTCGCCATCATGGAAAGTGCGATGGTCAACATTGGCGTCAACAGCAGGAACCATATAAAGCCGTTGGTGGCCATCACATCACCGAGCGATACAAGTCCCTCAGTCCGTCGATTGTAATTTGCGGCAAAGCACAAACCGATCACCAGGCCAACGACTCCACCCAGTGTTCCCGCCATGGCGGCTCGGCCAAGTAACACGCACATGATTTGGCTGCCACGCATGCCAATAGCTCGCAAAATTCCAATCTCTTCACGTCGGTTTTGTGCGTTGTTGTAAGCTAACAAGCCCACCAAAAACATTGCCGCTAGAATTGACAGCGGCACCAGAGCTGACGCTAAGCTTGCGTGGGATGATTGAAGGTTATCACGCGATACTTTCTCCTGAGACAACAATTGTGTGCCGGCGATTTTCTCCGCTGCAAGTGATTGTTCGGCGACCTGTTTTGCTTTATTCCTTGATTCAGCCCGAGTGACGGCCTGCGAATAACGCTCGATGACCTGAGTGCCAGGCAGGATGCCAGCAATCTCTTGTCGAATTTGAGTAATTCGGTCTCCGGTACATTCGCACTCCAGTGCTAAGATTGCGTGCACGAGATTTTGCAATCCAAGCATATCTTGAGCAGTTCCCAAATCGATCCACACTGTAACATCATCTACCGAACCGCGTTGCGGATGTAGTTTGGCAACAGTGAAATCGCGACCCAGCAGCTTTACCTGATCGCCCGCCTTGAGTTTTAGTTTTTGGTGAACGGTGTGTCCAACCACTATCTGCCCTGGTGCCACCGCGTCCAGGAGTGGTTTCTTCATGTCTTGGTGCATAATCGGCACTTCACCGCGCGTACCAAAAAGGACAACTTCCATTTCCTTCTCTGGCCACTGAATGCGTTTCGAAACTGATGGAAGTAGATGGTTGATGCTGATGATGGAGGATTTAGCCAATCGATCCACATACTCGGCTGGCATCGTCACCGACGCAGTCCCATTCAAGTGAAGTTCGCCCAAGTCTTGTCCCTGGGGCAAGATCAAGATATTGAAACCAAGTCCCAGCATCTGCTTGCGCGTCGCATCTTCCAGCTCTGCCCCGGCTTTGGCAACTTGAGCCTGTTTTTCGGCTACCAAACGATCGACTGTGGCTTGTTTGTCAGCCAAAATTTTTCCGGTTGCGATGGCATCGGATCTTAAAACCGCTTCGGCAGCAATCATGCACATGGCTGCCGCCGCGCCAGACAAGATTGACAAGGCGAAATTAGTCTTGCGATGCAGAATCTCTCTGCGTATCAATCGGAATAGATTCATGTGCTTTTTTGGTATCGCGATTCGTTATGCACCTGGAACACTCGCGGCCAAACCCTGAACGGCTAGCCGGAAAATCGGTGTTTTATTGTATCATCAGATTCTAGCAATGGGGAGCAATATGACTGAACGTTCCCTATCATGGACCGCCACATGCTTGCCCGCCCCTGCGTCCGTTGGCAGAGTATGTTTATTTGCAATGCAGAATTATTAAGAAGGATTGCGAGATCGGTCGTGGATCAACCGAATCACTTCCTTATTGAAGAATACCTGGGAGAGGCTGCTTAAGCCGCTCACCCGAGTTGACGTATCCAAATTTTGGGACGCTCAGAGAGCTCGCGGGACCGACGAGCATGAGGAGCACAACTCCACGTTAATACCGGTGTTCCTACTGGTACTGTGGATATCCTATCTCGACTTCCGTGTCGTAACGTGGAATCGTGCATCTTGAATTCTAGTTCTTTGTCACAGCTTAATTTTAGAGATCGGTAGGACGCAGCTCCTGCTGAGTCAATACGGCTCGGTAGGAACCTCGCTCTCCCGTCTTGGCTAGCAGTCCCAGTTCGATCTCATGGGGCCTTGCAACATGAATTCAATAACAGCTCATGAGCTGCGTTCGAGGTCACGCGGCGATTTTAACGACTTCGGTTCGTTGCTGGATGCCTTCGATGAATTCTTCGAAGATGCGAATATCGAGTGCACTGGCGGAAGTTGATTCTGGGTGGAACTGAGTACCCAATGCAAACCAGTCGATCATTTCACTTTCAATAGCTTCGATAACGCCGTCTTGGCAACGGGCAGTAACACGAAAACCATCGGCCACTTCGTCGATGGCCATGTGATGCCGACTGGTCACACGGATTTCGCCTTCACCATAAACTCGCCACATTAAAGAATTGGGAGCCACAACTAACGAATGACGATGGTTGGGGTCTTGGAAATCACGATGCGGCAAAGCTGACGGCAAATCTTCGGGTAAGTGCAGATACAAATTCCCTCCGCAGACGACATTCATTAACTGCATACCAACGCCAATTCCAAAGACCGGTATGCGACGTTCGGCAATTTCGTGCATCAACCGCCGATCAAATCGTTCGCGGCGCGACTCCATGGCCTTTACCGAAGGATGGAGCATGAACCCATCATTGCGCGGGTCTAAGTCCGCGCCACCCACCAATACAAATCCATCTAAGATCTGCAGCACTTGGCCAATGGAGTCCTCATCAGCAATTGGAGGGAGGATAACTGGAATGCCACCGGCCGCCGCAATGGAGTCATAATAGCCAGCGGCTAAATAGGAAAATGCAGGTTGATTATGAGCAGCAGTTTTATAGTCAGCATTAATACCAATTCGTGGTCTAAAGGCCATCTGCGAATCCTTGTCAGATCAAACCTAGAAATGTCCAAAGTCCTCGCGTGAACGAGTACTCGAAAGCTCCAGCGAATCATTCAACTGTGGCATCAAAAACTGTTGACAATGCGTGAGACCAAAAATGGAGATAATCTTGACGAGATACTTCACGTCCTTGAAGCTGCCATCCTCATGTCCAAATGCCTCGTCACTTGAAATACTGGAAAGTTGATAAGCCAGCAGTCAAAGCGACCAGCAAATGGTACAATCTTCCTCCGCGAGTTCGTAAACAGGCCTTTCGCATGCCGGGTTGGTTGTTCGATGAGATCTTTCCACCCAATCGGTCTCGTCTGAGAACCGTAACGATGTCGCACAGGCTACCAACAGTTGCCACGATCTCAAGTCACATACTAGATTTTGCGATTTTTCGAAATGCTGCTACGAAATGGTGTGCTAGCAAAAGCCCCTTTCCCCTATTTCTAGCTCACCGGTATCTTCGATTCCAGTTTCCTGAAGACTGACATTTCCTACGCCGCGAGCCTATTGAAAGTTCATCCGTGCAATTTGAACGTGTTGCCATCGAGTCGATCGGATTTACATTGCCACAGGAGGTGATTCACTCCGCAGATATTGAACAATCACTTGCACCGGCCTACCAACGACTCGGATTGGCAGCAGGGCGATTGGAGTTAATGAGCGGCATAGCAGAACGTCGCTTTTGGCCACGTGGAACACCTATCGGTTTGCCCAGTGTCCATTCGGCTCGCTGTGCTCTGCAAGCGGCCAACATTTCCCCAGATCAAATTGGTTGTCTGGTACATGCCAGCGTGTGCCGAGATTACTTGGAACCCGCGACGGCCTGCCGAGTGCACGCAGAGCTTGGGTTGGGACCCAAATGCTGGGTTCACGACTTGTCCAATGCCTGCCTGGGCCTACTCAGCGGGATGGTCCAAATTGCTACGCTGATCGAATTGGAAGCGATTAGTGCAGGAATCGTTGTCGGAACGGAAAGCTCTCGCAATTTGGTTGAATCAACCATTCAGACGTTAAACGCTGATACGAAGTTAACCCGGCGTTCAATCAAGCCGTCGTTTGCATCGTTGACCATTGGTTCGGCAAGCTGCGCGATCTTGTTGGTCGATCGGCGACTCAGTCAAACTGATAATCGGCTACTACACGCTGTAGCTCGAGCACGCACGGACCATCACCAGCTTTGTCAAAGTGATCAAGACCAAGCTGGATCAGCCATGCAGCCGCTGATGCAAACCGATTCCGAGCAACTTTTACACGCGGGAGTCAGCGTTGGTGTCGAGACGTTCGAAGCGTTCTTGCAAGAGAGTAAGCACCAACGCAGTACGTTTGATGCCAGCGTATGTCATCAAGTTGGCGGAGCGCATCGAAAACTGATGTTGGAATCTCTCGATCTGCCCATAGAGCAAGATTTTTCCACATTCCATTGGCTGGGCAATACTGGTTCAGTCGCGTTGCCCACCGCTTTGGCCATGGGGCTTGCCAGCGGCCGCTTGAAGGCTGGGCAATCGATTGCCCTATTGGGAATCGGTTCGGGAATCAATTCTGTGATGATGTCCACGCGGTGGCAACATCCAATAGTCGCAGGTGATTTAGATGCAGTCGCACTCCGGCATTTAGGCATGGAGAAGCCTTCGATGCTTGTCAACGCGCTTCGGAACGACCTCGCGCACACTTCTGCTGAGATGCACCACCCCAAATCAAGCAAACCATTCGCAGATTTCCACCAGCACGCCGAAAAAATGTCGGAATCCTAGTTGGACATAGTCCTAGCCTAAAGGACACTCGTAAAGTGCTTGTTGCTGGAGATCTCCACAGACCTCGCAAATCGGGGCATAGCATTATCGTGCGTGTTCAATCTCAACACGACTGCATCGACTCATCGCAGTTTGCGAGCGAACGAGCATTTTCTAGGATATTGCTTTGATTGCGCGGAGGAGTTGAATCCAGATCGAAATGCAGTCTGCTTTCGCGACCCTGAACGAACCGTCCGTGAGCATAAGGACACGCCCACCTTACACAGTGACAACACTCCACTGGTCGCCGCCTTGGACTGGCGACACCAGCGTCCTGCACTCCGGCAAGAACATCGACCTCCTCCCGGAGGCTTCTACTTGAGGCCCGCTCCCACTC
>CAZVBC010000050.1:0-26150 GCA_964625155.1 uncultured Pirellulaceae bacterium | reverse complement strand
GGTTGAACACCTAGTTGCGCCTGAGTAAGTTCGTTGCCGTCCAAAAAACCATTGCGGTTCGAATCGAATCCGAACAGTAATTGCGGTGTAACACCGCGCACCAAGAGCAATTGTTCGATCGACACCAATTGACCATTAATCGGGCGATAAGGAGGAACCAACTGCTGGTAGTAATCGTACTCAGCGCCGTAGGGACGAGGTTCATCATCTTCGTCAATGAAATCCAAAATTGCATCTGCAATGTCTTCGGTCATGCCCGGCAGGGCCAGCAACATTCTGGCACCCATGGAAGGTGGCGGTGCTTCGTCCGTCGAGGTTCCAGTCGTTCCAGTCCCAGTACTTGCAGCTCCCAGCATCGAACCAATTCCTTGGCCGCCACCACTTCCAGCCGACCCTGATAATGAACCTGAGGCGGTACTTCCCGACATTCCCAAAGCGGCCATGGCACCCGACGCACTGGAAGAGAGACTATCGATTTGAGCCAATACATTGAGGTTGTATTTGCTCGACTCATTTAGCAAGCCGTATCGAAAACCAGCGTACAACCCCGTTTGATCCAAGCTGGGTGCAATGAAAGTAACATTGCCACGCCGCTCAGGCGCAGCATCGCGAACTATATTGATCGCTTGAAATTTCTGCGGGTTATTCCACGTGCCTCCCATTTCAGAGATGGTCATTCGATCATAAGCCAACATCAGCCGAATAGATTGCAAGGCTGACTCGGTCATAAACCTTGCTTGCAAACGACTGCCTGAAACTTTCGCTGCCTCATGCTGAGTGACCATCGAGTCGGAGAAATTGAAAGCCGCCAGTCCAGCCATGATGACGAACACGGTTACCAGGACTAACAGGAAAGCCGGTCGATTGCCGTGGCGCGCCGTAAACTTAGACTTTTTCATGAACCAGCTCCTAATCCCAGGGATTCCATGCCTGCTTCTTCTTCTGCACTCGCCGCAGCTTCGGCGGCTTGTAACTGAGCGCCCGGTATCGCAACCACGACATCATAGGCTTCGATACCATAGGTGAGGCGATCTTCCAAAGGCATCAAACTAACAGGCGTACCGGGCGTGTAAGGTGCACGTTTCTCACCGCTCGCCGATTGAATTGCCAACGTAATTTGAATTAGCCAGGGGAGCCCCTGAGTCGAAGAATCCCAACTTGTCAACCATTGCGTTCCATCGAAGTAACCGAATTCTATCGATACGACTTCGGGAGCAACTAAGTCTCCGGTTCGCAACAGTTGGTCCATCTGCCCTTGTTCTTCTGCAAACGCAGAAACGGCGCGATCCAATTGGCGGCGCACCAAACCGGTTGCATAGATACCCGCAGTCGCTTGACCAGTCAGTTCCGTTAACTTATCGACCACTCCCATGGTTGTGGGTGACTGAACATAGTAACACACCGTTTTTGCATCGCCCGGTACGTCGGTCAAATTTCCCGCAACTAACGAAGCTTGTTGAATGAGGTACTCGTCTGGGCGCGGCAAGCGACTGATGTCCAGCAGCAATTGATACTGCGAACCATATAACCCCACAGGTAATGCTGTTGCGGTTAATGCCAAGTCCTCGGTGGCTGTATCGGAACCTGTTTCCGAAGAGGTACTGGAAGAACTCGAACTGGCACCACCAAGGGCGCTGGTACCACCTAAGGCGCTAGCACCACCTAATCCACCAGTTCCCGCATTTCCGCCGAGACGACTGAGGCTGGAACCGCCACCCAATCCTCCTGCACCACCACCTGTCCCGCCAGTACTGCTACCTGTGCCGCCCGTGCTCCCCATTCCACCTGCAGCCATTTGCGCTCCACCGCCACCTGCTGCGGCACCTCCACCGGAACTTGCCCCCAACATCTGCTGCAGCACCGAAGCATCAAACTTTTGTTCGGTAAGGGTTGCTCGAATATCGTCGGCGATCATAGCCAGCAAACTGCGCGCAAGTTGCTTTCTGCGAATGTCCTCGCCACGCGTGCGAAAATCACGAGAATACAACTGCATGATGGAACCGATCAATGAAATCGCCACGACCGTCAAAGCCAGTGACAACATTAATTCGAGCAGTGTAAATCCGCGGCGCATGACTAACGACCTCCTGCTTGCGTTGTGCCAGACGTAGATGCTCCCGAGCCGCTACCTGACGTTGAAGTATCTTCGGTCGCCGTTTCATCCGGTGGAGTATCGAGACCAAGGCTCGGATCGATAATCCAACGCGTGACCATGAAATCAGGAACTTCGCTTGCAATGGCCTTACTGGCATCACGCACGCCGATTTGGATCCCCATCATGCCTTCAACCTCGGCAGGGACAATGGCAATCATGTATTGCCAGGACGAATCACTTGTTGCCAATGTGCTGGTTGAAAAATAGGGAGCCCATGTAGTAGCTTGTGCAGGTAGAATGCCAGCCACGATTTGACTCATCACGCTTTCCGAAACCAGTTCCGCTTGAGCCAAGTTCTGCGATCGAATTGCGTTGCGTACAGCTAATTGCATAGCCTGAGCCATGATCGCTGCTGAAATTCCCAAAATGGTCAACGCGAGAATAACTTCTAGCAACGACAGCCCATAAACGCATTGAGTGGGGCGCCGGCACATGTGTTTGACGGTGGCGGTACGAGTGCCCTTTTGGCGATGTTGCCAACCTGCGGTGCGCAATCGTTCAAGTGATCGCATACTCAACCTCCGCAGAGTGTTTATTCTGCTCGCACTTGTGAAGGTACGTTTTGAGCTACCGTAACACGAGAACTGCCAGTCAACCCGCGCAATCTGACCGCCCGCAGATCTCCACGTTTGTTTTTAACAATGATCTCAGCAGTGCTGGAGCTGCCATCTGGGTAAAACAGGATGACCTCCGTCATGGTTGCTGCCTGAGTAATTCCACCAGCCTGCTGCCCAAGCGAAAACGATCTCATGTCGCTGGCTACCAAGCAACTTGCAAACGTAATACCTTCTTCCAGTTTCTTCTGCTCACCAAGGCTTTGCACAGCAACCTGGGACAACATGCCATTGGAATCGACTTGAGCCAAAGTTCCTCCAGCCGTAACCACCGTGGCCCCAGCACTCGCGGACTCTGCCCCTGTGATCCAAGGTTGCAAGTTGAAAGTGTCGGTGTCAAGCGTGCAGCGAAACATTTGAACCTGCCCTGACTTCATAGCCTTCAGGCGAGTCACATCAAATTGCAATCGCAACTTATCCGCCGAGGCGTTCAGTCGAGCCCTTTCGATCGAATCGGCAAATCTAGGCAGTACGAAAGCACCCATCGCAACCAGAATCATCAACACCAGTGTCAACTCCATTAACGTAAAGCCACTGGCACCGCCTAGATTCGCGCGGGCCAGTAAACGTTGATTGGGAGTACGCACGAATTGGTGCATGAACGGTTGCTCAAATGATAGCCGGCTTAGGACTGCTTGGGAGTTGCAGTGATATCGTCATCCGTACCTGATTGTTTGTCGGGTCCCAGGCTGCGCAAGTCGTAAGTATCACCACTTACCTTGTACTCGTAGGGCTGCCCCCACGGATCGTTAGGCACAGGCTTGTCGAGAATCTGTATCCACTTGTCCGGGTCAGGCAAATTCGAAGGCTTGACATGCAGATCTTCAAGCTTTTCGGGCAATTGTAAAACTTCGAATTGGTAGTTCGAAATTTGGCCTCGGAACAAACCTATCTGAGCTTCAGCGGCACGAATGAACGCGCGTTCTCGCTGAGGTAAAACGTTCATAGCGACGATGCCCGTCACTGCTGCCAAGATGATCAGAACCAGCATGATTTCCATCAGCGTAAAACCACTTTGGCGAGACAACCGTCTCTTCATTCGTTTCTTCATTACACCAAACTCCTATTCAATTTTGATCTCAGTAGTTGTTGAATTTGTTCGTACCCTGCCGGTTTGCATGTAGCTTATTTTACTAATCCCCAATGCGTTCCAAAAGTTCCGTACGAATATTACTGGAACAGCATTTTCAAGCAATTTCTTAACTAAACAGCCGCAGAACTACTGAGCAGCGGTACCATCAAGGCCATCACGATAAAGAACACGATCCCAGCCATCACCAACAGCATTACAGGCTCCAACAATCGCACCAGAATATCCAATCGACGAAATGTCGTTCGCTCCAAACTATCAGCGATCTGAACCATGACTTTGTCCAGCGTATTAGATTCTTCGGCAACAGCTATCATTTCCACGACCTGGGATGGAAAATGGCCGCACGCTGCCAGAGGAGTCGCTAACTTTTCGCCCGCGGTTACGTTTTGACTCGCCTTCTTTATCGACTCTGATAGTATCAGATTGCCCGCCGCATTGCGGCTAATGTCCAACGATCGCAGAATCGGCACGCCATTGTTCAACATCGTCCCAAGGACTCGGCAAAAACGAGCTACAGCCAAGTTCAAAAACACCGAACCGAACATAGGCATTTTGATCTTCAGCAAATCGAGGAATTGTCGGCCTCGTTCGGTCTTAAAATATTGGATTAATGCCGTTGCCGCTGCCACGATACCCACCAGCACGATCCACCACCAGCCTTGCAAGATGGAGCTGAATCCCAACAGTGCGTCCGTAGCCCAAGGCAGCTTTCCAGCTTCGCGCATCGTTGCAAACAGCGGCTCGAATTGAGGCACAAAAAAAACGATCAATACCGTTACGACTGCCGTGCCCACCACGGCCAAAAATGCCGGATAAGCCAATGCACCAATCGTCCGGCCCTTGAGGTCCTCCTGCTGTTCAGTAAAAGATGCCACGCGTTCCAGCGCGTCCTCAAGAAATCCACCTTCCGTTCCAGCGCTCACCATATTGACAGCCATGTCGTTGAATACGCGTGGATAACGAGCCATTGCGGACGGCAGCGTCTCACCTTGCTCGACACGCGACTTGACATCTTCCAGCACGACCTTTAGCGCAGGTTTGCTGGCCTGACCGCTCAACACCGTCAGACTGCGCAGCAATGGAACGCCGCTGCGCAACAAGGCGGCCAATTGGTTGTAGACATTGGCCATCACCTGGCCACTGACTCGCTTGGAACGATTGGCCATCGTTCCTTTGGCAACGTTGACTTCGACCGGAAACAGAGCTTTGGCGTCGAGCTGTGCAAGCGCCTCGCGCTGGCTACCAGCCGTCACTGTTCCGATAATTTTTTGGCCTCGCCCATCGCGAGCTATGTATGCAAAGTCCGGCATGAATATTCACTGGTTTTGCTTAAGGATCTGGGCCAATCTGGAATGTTACTCGTCAAACAGGCTCGCTGCGGCAGGCGATTTCATGTCAGTAGCCGAGCTGCGGCATTTATAGCTCGGACATTTCTAGAAACTTAATTTCGATCGCCTTTGGTGACGCGCATCACTTCATCAACACTCGTTATCCCAGCAATGGCCTTTTGCCAAGCGTCATACCGCAGCGATCGCATGCCCTGCTTCAGTGCAGCTTGCTTGATCGTCCAACTGCTAACTCGGTCGTGTGCCAATTGACGAACCTCTTCAGTCGTCACCAACAATTCGTAAATACCAAACCGACCTGCATATCCTACGTTGCGACAGTTGCGGCAGCCGACCGATTTGTATAAAGGCTTGCCAGATAAATGGTCCCAAGGAAAATCTGGTGGCAAATCTTCAGTGCGTGGTTGATAGGCCTGCTTGCAGTCTTTACACAGTCGACGCACCAGGCGCTGCGCCATGATCGCTTCGACCGTGCTGGCGACCAAAAAAGGTTCGATGCCCATATCGACAATGCGCGTATAAGCTCCGGCGGCATCGTTAGTGTGCAAGGTACTGAATACCAAGTGGCCCGTTAACGAAGCCTGAATGGCATTTTCCGCCGTTTCAGCGTCTCGAATTTCGCCCACCAGGACAATATCCGGGTCATGACGCAATATACTGCGCAGCGAATGCGCGAACGTCAATCCAATTTTGGCATGCACCTGAATCTGATTGATGCCTTCCAATTGGTACTCGACCGGATCCTCGGTAGTAATAATCTTGTTCTCAGTGCTACGAATCTCCAGCAGAGCGCTGTAAAGCGTAGTTGTTTTGCCGGAACCAGTGGGGCCCGTAACCAGAATGATGCCGTGCGGTAATCGTATCAGTTCACTGAATGTTTGATAAGTTGCCTCGTCCATTCCCAAGTTACGCAAGTCAAATTTCATTGCCCCTTTGTCGAGAATACGCATGACCAAGCTCTCGCCGTGGATCATTGGAATCACCGACAAACGAATGTCGATTTCTCGACCGTGGACTTTCAACTTGATGCGACCATCCTGAGGTAAGCGTTTCTCAGCGATGTTCAATCGCGCCATAATTTTCAAACGGCTGATGATCGCAGCTTGAAATCGATTTATTTCTGGAGGCACTGGCTGAACCAACAAGATGCCGTCGATGCGATAGCGGATAACCAAGCCAGCAGCCTGCGATTCGATATGCACGTCGCTGGCTCGCGAGTCGATCGCCTCGACCAATATCTCGTTTACCAACCGAACCACGGAAGCTTCCTGAGCCATTTCGGCCATTTCGCTACCGTCGAGTTCGATTTCTTCGAGAAGCTGAACCTCCTCTTCTTCGGCCCGCGCCGCGAGCAGGCCTTCAACGGTCTCTGAACCAACGCCAAGATGCTTCTTCATCAGCCGAGCGATTTCACCGCGCTCAGCCACGACTCCGACGATCGACAATCCAGTTGCTGACTCTGCTTCGTCTAACGCGTACACATCCAGCGGGTTACTGGTCGCCAAGATCAACGAACCGTTGTCTCTACGGACAGGGAACAACGAATAACGATAGATCAATTTTTGCGGGAATGATTTAACTAACTCTAGATCCACATCGACTTCGCGCAAGTCGATGAAGTCCATATGGAGCTCTTCCCCCAGCGCACGCAAAGCGGGCTCTTCCTGCACGATGCCTTGCTGGATAGCTGAGTCGATAATATTCGTTGACCCCTGCGCGCGCAATTTGTCCAACTGCTGGGCATCCAGCAGTCCGCGTCGCAACAATATCTCCCCGGCGTCGAGCATATAGTTTTCCTAGCGACCTCCTCGGCCACCTCCCGAATCTCTTCCTCCACCCGTCACAGGTCCGCCTCCTCCAAATCCACCGCGGAATCCACCTCCCGTACCAGCATCTCCACCACGGGTGCCACCACCAAAACCGCCAAAACCTCGCGTCCCTCCCCCAAATCCGCCGCCGGTGTTGCTTCCTGCATCACCTCCTCGCGTGCCCCCGCCAAATCCACCAGGGAACCCGCCTCCACCAAAACCTCCACCTGGAAATCCGCCACCTGGAAATCCGCCACCACCGAAACCACCGCCGCCACCAAAGCGCTCACGCATTTGTTGTAGGAACGCCTCCCGAGCCGGATCGCTGCTTCCGCTTGAACCGCTTGACGTCGAAGACCTAGACGAACCAGATTGCGACGAATTGACTGTCGCCTTAGGTCCAAGTGCTTTACCTAGGGCTGTAATAAAATTCTTTGCATTTACATCACCTGGCAACTTGTAAGGCACGGCCGTCTCAGGATCCTGTTGGCCTTGTTGGTCAAGCTGGGCAACCAATTCGCGGATATTTTCAATCTCGCGAGGCTGCGCGAATACCAATAATGAATTGCGGAACACAGATAATGCAATTTTCGACTCAACCAGTTGAGCGCTGCGTGAACCACCACCTCCGCGCGCACCTTGTAACGCCTGTAAAAACTCGGCAGGATTCGGTTGTCGTTGACCACCACCCCCTCCACCGCCGCCAGCCCCTTCAATGCGATCACCATAAAGTGACTTGATGGTCTCCAGCACCGCCGCCGCATCCTGGTTTTGAATGGGAATTATGTCCAGCATCCCACGCGTTTGTTGTTCGATCGGACTTTCGACCTGATCGATGACAGACAAAAGCTGTTCGCACAAATCAATATCTGTGGGATTTCCACGAATGATCAGAGCATTGAGACGAGGGTCTGCATGGATCATCAGATCACCCGTCGTCAATGATTGGCCGCCCGAAGAAATTGTGCTGCTTCCCCCACCTCCCAAACCAAGCATCCCGCCAAGCAAACCACCACCCAACTCGCTGAGCATGCTGCCACCTAAACTTCCCAATCCCGATCCGCTTGAAGTCGAACTTCCGCTGGTTCCGGACGTAATTTCTACAAGCAACTCTTTGGCCGCCGCAGCTTTGATATTCTTCAAGTAAAACACAGTCGGCTCAGCGCCACCAATCGCATTTTGCTCGGCTACGATTCGCATCAATCGATCGAACTGAGCCAATGTCTCAGGATTTGAGGAAGTTACCATCAATCCACTAGGCCCCTGCATGATGATGATTTCCCCTTCTTCGCCATCTCCTTCCCCTTCACCTACAATTGTGACATTTGTGCCACTGGAATCACTGGGGGATGTTTCTGGTCCTGGCTGTGCGGAAGACGCTGCGTCCGATTGGCCTTGAACGGGAGCCTGAGTCAAGCGTCCTTTGGGAACGTTAACATGTGGATGCATCGAACGAATTGCCTTGGTCGAATTGATTCCAGCGCCTTTCGTAACATCTTGAGCGGGCTGTTCGTTCTCTTGTGCACTGTTCTCTTGAACACTCCCCTGCGTTGCACGCTGTAATTCTGCCGGAACGGTGGCACGTTCTTCGAGGCCCGCAGGCGCATTGGACGACGAAGGTACAATTACCTTCAGTTTGGCCTTGCCCTTGGTGACTCGCCACATTTCCTGGACTTGCTGCAACAATCGATCGCGCGATCCCTTGGGAACTTGGAAAAAGCGGATGTTCTCCCCCAGGTCTCTTGTAGCCGAGTTTTGTTCAAAAGTCTCAATCATGTCGCGAATCTGCTGAACCTGTTGTGGTGTGCCTTGCACATACAGTCGCTTAGCCAAAATGTCTCCATCGATAATTGGTGCACCAGTTGGAGTTGTGCTGGATGTGATTCCAAAAAACTTCTTGACCATATCGCTGGCCGCTTGGGTGTCGATGCCACGAAGCTGGATGGCTTGAAACTGAGATACCTCACCGGTCAATGCCCTGAGAGTATCTTCGACCATCTTGTGCTGCGCATCGCGACCTCGCAGAATCAAGGAACTTGTCTTAGTGTCCTGTGCCAGCCGCACATCCGATTCACTGGCGAGGACCGTCGATACCGCTTGATAGGCAAGTTCTGGGTCGACACCTTTAATGGGATGTATCCTGATCTTTGGCTCTTCGGCTGCTGCGCTACCGTCCGCTGTCGCTGCCGGAGCCACGTCCATGGCTTTGGCTAAGTCTCGTAACTGCTGCGCCTTTTGAGCATTGTTGCCAGCGGCAAATATACGATTGCCAATTTCATCCGCCGACATTTTAAAATCGGAGTTCTGATTTGGCTGGGTCAAGCCGAACAGATCCTGAGCAACTGTCAAAACTTCGTCCGCCGTAACGTGTTTGAGTTCGATCTGCACAATAGCCGACCCGCGAGCCGATGAAGGATCTTCGGCTTGACGAATCATCTCACGTACATTGCGCACAATTCCAGCAGTGTCCGTCACCCAAACCTGCCCGGCTGTCGGCAGGCTCACAACGCTTCCTTGCACACTCCTCAGTTGCTCGATTTCCTTCTTTGCATCCTCGGGATTCATGCGTGTCAGCGGAAAAACACAAGTAACCCACTCAAAATCACCGCGATTGTCGAGTTCTTCAAGAGTCACAAAATCGGCAAAAGCTTTGATGAATTCCTTAGTAAGTTCCTTGTTTTGGTTTGGTCCTGACTCCAGATTAATTACCAATAACATCCGATCACGCCGAATCATGGTGAAGCCCGCGTTCAGCAATGAAGCTTGCATCACATCCATTGCTTCGGCCAAAGTATAGTCGCGGTTTCCACCCTTGTAGCTAAAGGTTCCTTGCGGGTACTCGTCTTGTTGCAGAGTCAAATCGGCTTCGTCGCACAGCCAGCTAATCACTTCTTTCCACGGGGTCTTGTTAAAGACCATTTTTAATCGCACATCGTCCGTAGATGATTTGTTTGGTGTCGTGGCAACGGCCGGCTTGGTCTCGTTCGTTGCTCTAGAATTAGAGGCAACAGTCGCTGCAACTTGCCGCTGAGGAGGCTGCGGCGCACCCAGTGTAGAAGATGCCAGTTGTCCAGCCGCGACTTGCCAAGCAGCAAACTGACTGTCCGAAATCTCGGCTCTCAATCCCCGTTCAACCATCGAACGAGCCTTCTCCACATCTTCCCGACTGGCACCGTAATACTTGCTTGCCAACTCCTTTACAATTTCCTTCTGCCAGTCCGCTAAATTCAACTTCGCAGCAACGGCGGGCTCATCGAGCGAAAGTAATCCCAATCGAGCCACACGCATTTGCTCAAGCACCAACTTTTGCTCAGCACTCAGCAGCTCAGCGGCCATGCGTTCCGATTCAGCGCGAAATTCTCGACGCAATTGTTGTTTTTTGTCCGGAGAAGCATCGCGGATCTGCTGGCTCAAACCAACCAGCGCGCCGGTTCGTTTGTCGAGTAATTCCTTAAATTTGTTCTTTTGATCTTCGGTCAGCTTTAGCCGAGTTGCATGCTCAGGCTTTTGTACATCTTCGATGACGCCAACAAAATCCTGCGACCAAGCAATGGTGGCACATAACCCGATCACAATCGAAAACAACGAAGTCAAGCAACTCTGTTTTGCAAGTTTCATAGAAAAACCCATATTACCCAGAAAGGGTGAATCCTGGCCCCTATTTCAGTGTCTCAATTCTTAGCGTCTTTGGCACTTCCACATATAACTTTTGGCCGGGTGCGTCTACTTCGCATGACTCAATCTAACTAATTTACTCACTGTGACACAGATCGTATGCATGAGTTTCTTGATACTTAACAATAAATCCGGCACGCTGTTCCAGATATTCTCCCGGCTTCTTTCGATAGTTAACCCATCCTGCCCCTTAAAGTTCCGGGAGTGAGACTACCAGGGCACCTGAATTGGGACAGCGAAATCCGATTCAATGATGAATGTGAATATTCCGCAATGCAGCCAATTGTCCCGAGGTGTTACGATAAACGAAGTCGTCGCGAAATTAAGTCCCGATTATCAGTCGACGGGCTCGGCGGGTTTTGCTGCAAAATCACGGAGAAAAGCGTGCAAACAACTTGGGAAGTTGAACAAAAATACAGTATCGAGCGACCTGACCAATTGCTCAATGTGCTACAGCAGTTGGGTGCGCGGTTTCGCAATTTGGAGGAGCACGTCGATACCTATCTGGCACACCCTGCCCGTGACTTTCGACAAAGCGACGAGGCACTTCGCGTCCGTCGCATGAATTCGCAAGCGTGCGTAACATACAAAGGACCTCGGCAGCCAGGCCCGGTCAAGTCGCGGCAAGAAATTGAACTTAAAATCGACGTGGCTGAGTGGGAGCAGTGGTTACAGTTGCTCCGTAATCTCGGCTTCCGCGAACTTCCAGCGATCCGCAAGCAACGGAGTAATTACGGCCTCATCCTTGGTGATCGTGAATTCACGGTGGCGATTGACGAAGTAGACCAGCTTGGATGTTTTGCTGAAGTTGAGCTGATCGTTTCCAACGTGGCTGATTTACCGACTGCCCGTGAGGCCGTACAAGCACTTTCCGAACGACTTGGGCTATACCGCCTAGAGCCAAGGAGCTATCTCGCTCAAATGCTGATCAAGCTGGGGATTGAGAACCCAGGAAGCTGAAACGCTCTAAATATCCGACCGACATTGTCATCAGTCTGTCCTCTCAGATTGGCACGATGGTTGCATTTCTTATCCAGCCATGACAAGGCTTGGTGTCAGATTGACATAACAATCGCCAGAGCCGTTTTCGGTCAACCGCTTGTACAGCGAATCACCTGTTACAAGCGCACGAGTCTTTGTACTCAAAGGAGCTATAAAGAAAATGACTCGCACAGAAGTTCCTGCTCGTCGTTACGTCAGTCCGTTTGAAGACCTGTCCAGCGACATGGAGAAGTTTTTTGACTCAGTTCTTGGAAGAACTGTGGGTACCATGTTGCGCAGCAATGCCGGAAATGGTAACGACAAATTCGTTCCCACGCTGGATGTTGCTGAGACACCGGAGAGTTACGAAGTTTCCGTCGACATTCCTGGCGTCAAGCCAGAGGATGTAAAGCTGGAAGTTCATGACGGCCAGCTTACCGTATCCGGGAAACGCGAAAACGTTGTCGAAAAGAAGGATAAGAATTACCACCGCGTAGAACGCAGTAGCGGCTCTTTTTATCGATCGATAGCGTTGCCCAACGAAATCGACAACGAAAAAGTCGAGGCATCATATGACAAAGGTGTCTTGCATATCAAGTTACCCAAGTCAGCAAAGACGCAGCCCAAGAAAATCGAAATTCGTACAGGTGCATAAAGTTGATAAACTCATGCTGCTTGACGATCTAGGGCCCTAACTCCAGCATCGCGGGTCGTTCGTACTCGCGATGCTGGCCGTTTGCGGTGAGAGAGCATTTACTCGCGCACTATTTTCAAAATGCGATTGTTGTAGCTGTCCGTGATATACAGTTCTCCGCTGTGCGGATGAATGGTCACTCCGTGAGGACGCGCTAGTTGGCATTGACGCGGATCGCCACCCAGACCTGCAGCGCCTTGGACGCCGGTCCCAGCAACTCGATAGATCTTGCCATCCTTTGGTTGAAATCGTCGAATGATATTATTTTCGGCATCCGCAATGATGACACTGTTGTCGCGATCGACACACAGATGTTTGGGACCATTCATCGTGGCGTCGATGGCTGGTCCGTCATCACCCGAATTTCCTTTCTTGCCTACCGCATTGACTATCGTCCGGATCTTACCTTGAGGATCCACGACCCGTAAAGCATGTCCGCTACGTTCGAGGATGTACACATTCCCAAGTCGATCGGGTGCCACCGCGCGTGGATCTACCAGCGGCGCATTAATAGCCTCAGCTCCATCTTGTGGAATTCCTTTTTGACCGTTACCCGCAACAACTTTCGATTTGCCTGTCGCCAGATCTAACACTGAGACCTTTCTTAGATCCGCGACGAACAGTTTTGTCCCGGAGAAATCTAACGTAATGCAATATGGGCCAGCTCCCTTGGCTTTGTCTAAAGGGACTTCGAAGCCAGAAACCGAAGTGACGATGCGCTGGGACACATCGACTTTGCGCACGCGACCATTCCAAGTGTCACCAATCAAGACATTTCCATCGCGGGCAACGGCCAAATTGTGTGGACCGTGGAATTGGGCTTGCAGTGCAGGCCCGCCATCGCCAGAAAATCCGTGATCGAGCCGTCCGGCAACATGCGATAAAGTTCCTGATGAATCGACTTTTAGCAAACGATTGCCAGAAACCATTTCGACGATCCACATGTTTCCTTGTGAGTCAAAATCGGTACCAAACGGTTCTTTGAGAACGGCCTTCTGTGCTTCAATGCCAATCGCGTCCTGTTGGCCACCAGCTACCAGCACAATTTTTTCCGCTTGCGCGACGAGTCCCCAAAAAACAGTGGCCAGAAACATCGCTAAGGATAAACAACACTTCATGATATACTCCCGGGGCCAGCTTCAGTCGATGATTAAATGCAAGATCTCAAGCTCAAAATGAAATTGCCTATTTTTTTCTCAGAACGCGTACGCGATGCGCTTGGCTATCTCCAATGAATACCGATCCGTCTGCGTCGACAAAGATGCCGTGGAGGCGATTCATTTTGCATTTCAACGGGTCGCCATCGGGTCCGTCTCCCTCTTCGCCTGTTCCAGCAATAAGTTCCAGGTTTCCCGTTTTAGCGTTCACCATCCGCACTGAGTGGCTCTCCGTATCTGCCAGCCAAACGTTACCGTCAGCATCGATGGCGATTCCTTTCGGCCCCTTTAGTGTTGCCAATCTGGCAGGTCCTCCATTGCCAGTAAATCCGCTTGCTCCAGTCCCCGCAACGTGATGAATTTTGCCGGCGCTTAGGTCAAACTTAAATACCTGATTCCCTTCTCTCGTTGCCAGCCATAAGTTTCCTTGTCGATCAAAATCCAGCGAACGCGGCCCTTTTAACGGCGTTCCTTTGAGAGGCGAATTGTCGGGTGTGATTCCTGCTTTTCCCGTGCCTGCATAGGTCGAAATTATTCCGGAGTTCATATGAACTTGTCGAATAACGTGGTTCCCAATATCACAAATGTATAGGTGACCGTCCGGGCCAAATTGAATGCTGTGCGGATTTTTCAATAAGGCTTGCGTGGCTGGCCCACCGTCACCGCTGTAACCCGGCTTTCCTGAACCAGCCACAGTCGAAATGACTCGCGTTTGCATATCGACCTTGCGCACGGCGTGGTTCTGCATGTCGACAATGTACAAATCGCCACGCTTGTCGAAACGGATTTCGTGAGGCAAGTTGAAGCTAGCCTTTAGCGCTGGGCCGCCATCTCCCGCATAGCCTTTTTGGCCACTCCCTGCAATCGTGCTGATTGTGCCGTCGGCCGCGACGCGACGCACCCTTTGGCCAGAATACTCACAAAACCAAATCGCCCCGTCCGGTCCTCGGATGACACCAAACGGATTGTCGAGCTGTGCGGAGGTCGCCGGACCGCCGTCACCACTGAATCCTGCTTTTCCAGTACCCGCAAATGTCTCGATACGCCAATCGCCTAAGACGAATTGGTTGCCGTCAACAACCAATCCCAGCACAATCAAACACAATATTCGTAGCATAGTGGACTCGCAGTTAAACCATTCGTTTCATCGCCATCAAGCAGTCCATATGTGACCGGAAGACAAGCTAGTTTTCAAGTCGCCAACCGACGTTTTCTCAATTCACGCTCGTTGTGTCAGTCATCGACCACGGCCCGCGCCTACTACGCCCTCGTGCTTCTTGGAAATTTGGTGCACGTCGCACCCTAAAGAAAGTGACCATTGAAATCATCGGTAGACTTCAATACGCTAAAGCCTTCCAACTCGACAATTATAAGTGTCCTATTTTCCCGTGAGATTTCTCGTGTTACGTGTGAGCATTTATGCGATTGCCTTGTTCGTAGTCAGTTGGGTCAAGCTGACTGTCTCGACGTGCTGGGCTGCTTCGGCGAAACCCAACATGGTCATCATTATGGCCGATGATTGCACTTTTAATGATCTGCCCATGTACGGTGGACAAAATGCGCGCACCCCCAACCTCGACCGACTGGCTCGTCAAGGTTTGGTATTCGAGGGAGCTTTCTTGAGTGAGGCCATGTGCCAGCCCTGTCGATCGGAACTGTATTCGGGTCAATTCCCAGCCAGAAATGGTTGCGCATGGAACCATTCCACCAGTCGCAGTTCCACGACCAGCCTGCCGCATCACTTGGGAAAGTTGGGTTATCGAGTAGGCTTGGCTGGCAAAGTTCACGTGTTACCGCAGGAAGCTTATCCTTTTGAAGCCGTTGGTGGCTTTGACGCTTCATGCACCCGCAATCCAACGCGCGCTCATGATCTTACTGGCATGCGCGAGTTTATTTCCAGAGACCCGGTTCAGCCGTATTTGTTGGTCGTCGCTCTGGTCGAGCCACATCTGCCGTGGGTCATGGGTGACGCCTCTGAGTATCCGCCCGAGCTTTTGAAACTGCCACCTTACCTGGCCGACAACACGCGCACTCGCCAAGATTTTGCAGCATACTTGGCCGAGATCTCCTATATGGATTCTCAAGTCGGCGAGATTCTGACCATGCTCGACGAACTTGACCAATCGAGAAACACACTGGTGTTATTTACTTCTGAACAAGGAGCGCAATTTCCTGGTTGCAAGTGGACAAACTGGAACACTGGCGTACATACAGCTTTGATTGCCCGGTGGCACCAACGAATTCAACCGAACACTCGGACTTCGGCGCTCGTACAGTATGCGGACGTATTACCCACCTTGATCGACATAGCCGGTGGCCAGGCCGACTCAGCTAACTTTGACGGGTCCAGTTTTCTGCAAATATTGACCACTGAAAAAACAGAGCATCGACGGTTTGCATACGGCATTCACAATAATATTCCCGAAGGTCCCGCATATCCGATTCGAAGTGTGACCGACGGACGATTTCATTTGATTCGAAACCTGACCTCCAACGAAATGTATATCGAAAAGCACGTTATGGGAGTTAATGGGAACGGACAATTGAATAATCCGTATTGGGCAACCTGGATTTGGGACTCCTGGAACAATCGGCGAACTTACGATCTGGTGCATCGGTACACACATCGCCCGAGCGTCGAACTGTACGACTTGCAAACCGATCCCTACGAACTGACCAACTTGGCCAATGACCGGCAACATAACACTGTTCGAGCGACACTACAACGCGAGCTCGATCGTTGGTTGGAACAACAGCTCGATCCGGGTTCACAACTCGATACGTTACCGGTCTATGAGGCTGCTCGCAAGGGAATACACTCGTTCCCATTGCCCAGCCATGGTCAGAAATAGTCGTTCACCGCCGACGGCGAACTGTTTACGTATTGGCACCATCAACCCAGTTTTTCTGTGCCCGTTGAATTACCCTTATCATGTTGATGGCAATGATGCACAGAGGAATTGCTAAGGCGCTTTCAGCTATACTGAGCACCGTAATACTCTTCAATTCATTCAGCGTATCGGCTCGTTTTCCTAAGCTTGAGACCAAGCGTTCGAGGACGAGGGTGATTATCCAAAACGTCCACCAAAGGCCAACAATCGATGAGCCTGCTAGCTGTTTCCAAGCTCCTGGTGAAGTGCTTGCTTTCCACAATTCCTGCATAGCTTGGTAAGGACGAAAAAGATTCATAACTGGGACAAAGAAATAGCCTACCGCCCAACCTGGAGTAATCGACATGCCCTGAGCGCCAAACCAGCGAACATTGTGGTGCATCCGATTAATCCAAGTGCAAAAGCAGATACCGGTAACGAGATACACGATAAACTCCACCACTCCGATAGCCATGACTCGCATGTCGTTTTGATCCGCAGCTTCTGGATCAATTTGTGGCTGGCTGAGAAAATCAAGCTGCATGTAGAAAGAGCCAATAGCGACTACATCTACCAGGCCGTTCAGGCCAAGCAGAACGCAAACAAAGGTGGTCAATGTTTGACTGGGGTACTTTATTTCGCGACGTAATTCTCCAGTATTTTCGCCAGTCGAAAACTGCTCAACGACGGGTGGCGAATAGGGATTAAAGCTACCTTGTGCCCCAGCGTCATTAGAGTCGTGTGGATCGCCACGCATCACTACAGTCCTTATCGCGAAACAATTCTTGTGAACCAGACCTTTATAGACTTATCCGCGAGCAATTCGTCAATCAGAGCGACAATATACTACACTACTATTACCAGGTGGTAGTAAGCCTGTAGATGCACAAAGCGGGAAAGTCGATTTTGGCTGCTATTACCAGACTGCCGAAGTTGACTACTGGATATTACTGTGGTATTCCAGTTGGTTACAGATAAATCACAGCGGTAATTCTTAGGCTCATCACTCTCAGGCAATGTATTAGAGAGATTACGGTGGATCGGACTCGTCACCAGCAACTATTGCATGAATCGCTGAACGGTAATCTGCAATCGCTCGGTGAATTACTCGAGGATTATCGAGCCTACTTGACCGTTCTAGCTCAGCGGTATTTGGATGACCGTCTGCGTGGGAGGCTGGACCCGTCAGATATTGTGCAAACGACTTTCTTGGAAGCTCAACGAGATTTGCCCTCGTTTCGAGGCCAACAGATCGAAGAGTTGCTTGGCTGGTTGCGCAGCATTTTGCGGAATACTGTCTCGACAGCTCACCAGAATCATCTCTTTGCTCAAAAGCGAGCCGCTGGTCGCGAGGTCTCAGGTAGACCCGCCAACAGTGACTTACAAATCACCGATTTACTACCTTCTGAGACGACTTCTCCGAGCCAGCGAGTGATGCGCGACGAAGCGTCTGTTTACCTGGCAAGTTGTCTATCGGAATTACCGGAAACGCAGCGCGAAGCGATTCGCTTGCGCTACGTAGAAGGGTATTCGCTAAAAACTATTTCGGAAACAATGAAAAAGAGCGAAATGGCGGTTGCCGGATTATTAAAACGTGGATTGCAGACGCTTCGGCAACGTATGCTCACCGACAGTTCGTCTGCGGCTCAACACCATCACTGAGTTGATCATCAATACCCGCACGAACTGTGCCTCAGAACTCTCATTGCTTGACAACTTCCTCCCGCCAATCGAGCCCGGTTAATCGACAGTTGCGTTTTGCAGCGTTTTGCGCAATTGCGAATATAGATGTGATCCCATGGAGTCGCTCAATGGGCGATGTACGATGGAAACGCGTTGACCACAACTAAGTTGGTTGCTCTGAATGGAATCAAGCCTGGCAATCGCTTCGAGGCGCGGTTCAAGAGGCTCTTGCTTGAAATTTCCCTCCCCGTCTTTTATTGGTTTTACAGGAATGAGACCACCATTGAGCGTCATGAGTGCCGGAGGAACCGATGTCGATGCGGCACGCGGAGAGATCTTCTCTAATGTGCATTGCTGCAACCATTGTCCTGGTACATCCAATGTCACTGGCAAACCGATGCGGCTGGAAAACGCATGGTAGTCGTCCTGCGCGATCGAAACTCGCAACTCTTTGTGAGTTTCTTCACCGATACAAGCCAGTTGCTCTCCTTGTTTGACATACTTGCCCAGCAGGTCTGGCAGAGAGCGATGCAGGAACCGACCTGATTCTGGTGCACGTATGTGTAATTCAGCTACTTGCCGTGCCTTCTCGGTACGCTGGACTTGCAGTGCTGCCCGCGTTTGCGCTGCCGCTTGCTTGGCTGCTAATTCACCCTTTTGTTCGTGCCGTCGCTCTTGGATCTCCGCTTGCAAGATGTCCAATTCCAGGCTCTTCAGCTCAGCCATTAACTCGCGATTTTCCAATACGAAAAGTAAATCGCCCTGCTGCACTTGCTGATCGCGTTCGACACAAATCGCCTGGACGAACCCGTCCGAACTTGCTCGTACCAGTGTGAGCGGCGAATACTCGACAATGGCGGGCGAGCGTCTCGCTCCTGGCCAGGGAACAAACAGCAATGTTCCCAGAATGAACACAACCACAATTCCGACTTTTAACGTCGCGTGCCATCGTGTCCGCCTCTGGATCGAGCGATCTTTGAATACAGTTCGCAGCCATATAGTTGCTGGGGCGATAACCCAGGTTCCGACAGCCAAAGTGGCCATCAACATGCTGGCTTCGCCAAAGAATGTGGTGGCAGCCAGCGTCAACGAAGTTGCTACCGACATGCGCCACATCCAAGACAACCATCCGTATGAAGTAACAAAGAGCAGTGTTTGCGTCGAATACTGTGGGATGGACGATCGAACTCCGAGCAACCAATATTTAAGCGTGGCATTGACCAGTCGCTGGCCCTGCGAATAGAGGTTGGTTAAACCACAAACGTCTGAAAGAATATAATAACCGTCAAACTTCATCAGCGGATTGGCGTTGAATACAAGTGAAGTAAAACTGGCCATACAGACAATGTTGTGGCAAAGTTGAGCGAGCCAGCCTGGTTCGAGCAGTGACCAAACTATCGCGGCAATCGCGGCGATCCACCACTCAGCAACCATCCCCGCCGCCGCGACCGCAATTCGCTTGCCAGCCGACGGGAAACGCCAACTCGACGTTACATCCACGTACGGAACCGGTGCGAATAACAAGAACATGATTCCTGCTCGCTTGACTCGACCGCCAAAGTGATGGCATGTAACGCCGTGTGCGAGCTCGTGAACCAGTTTCAACAGCAACCCGCAACATGCTAACCAAATCCAGTTGGTGCTGGTAAAGATCGCATGCGTGGAATTGGCAAATCGAGGCCATTCCATCGTGACTTGGTAACTTGCAACCAAGGTGAGCAGAGCCAATCCCAGCAATGCTGGCCACGAGATAAGCCAGCTCATCATTCGTGAAAGCGTCGGAAATAACTGATAAGGGATACTCACCGGAAAGCGGAAACACAGTGGGTTCACATTGGCCCATCGTTTTCCCTGTTGTGTTTTGTTCGATCTGGTTGCCAGTTGATCAGCGTTCGCAGACTGACCGGTCTGTGCCAAATCCATGTCGACCAGCCAGTGACAGAGTGAAATCGCTTCAATTTCGGTCAATGAGTGATTTGGTTTGAGCGTCGAAAGTTGGCCGTACGCTTCGTGAATCGATCTATGGCCGTCCAACAGTGACATGAACAGGTACTCGGACAGACCTAGTCGAAAGAATCTCGAATTCAGCGTATCTTCAATCAGATAGTATGATGTCGCGTCACTCGCGCCGCGCAGCGAGAATTCCAAGTGCTGACGTATTTCGACAACAATGGATCCCGCGTCCAGCACCAATCTGTCGCTTGCCCAGTTCATAACTTTACCAAGTAAGTCTCTTGAGTAGGTACTCGCAAGGGCGATGCAATAATACCCAAGCAATCGTGCGACGATCAGTGGCAATCCGTGCTCGTCCTTTCATGCCAGGCCGGAGTTTTCCATCGAGGTTATCGAATTGTGCCTCTGCTATAAACACGTTGGCTTCGTCCCTGATTTCCGCACGGGGATGAATGGAGTCAACTTGGGATTTCCACGTGTTTGTAGAAAACGCGTCTAACCGTACTTGTACCGGTTGACCGCGAACAACACGCGCAATTTCTCCGTCGGGAATCGCCATCTCCACCAACATTTTATCCAAGGGTGCGATTTCGAAGAGAGTTTGACCGATTTGCAGAGGCGCTCCTTCAACTCGCTCAAGGTCACCGCTGGCAATGACACCATCAACTGGACTGGCGATTTCTAAGTTTGCAGCTCGATGATCGAGTACTTCGATTTCTGCTGACAATCGCTGGATTTCAAGCTGCGCGATTTGCTGTTCAGCGAAACTGTGCGACACTTGAGCCGCATCACGTTTCTTTGTGGCTTGATTGAGGTCCGCCGCCAACGCAGTGCGTTTCCATTGCACCTCGCGGCCATCGATGCGAGCAAGAACCTCTCCCGCTTTAACGATCTGGCCTGGTTTGGCTAACGTTTTTTCGAGCGTACCCTCAAATGGCGCAGCGACAAAGCGACTAGCAATAGGTTCGATCTGGCAGGGACAATGGACTTGGTATGGGACCGGCAAGATCAAAACGATCGCCATGGCAACCATCACTCCCGCCACGGTTTTTCCCGTAACGGTTTTCAGCCATGCCCTACACGTTCGTTTCACAGAAGGAAGATTTAGCAACCGTCGCTGCCGCGTATGCAGTAGTGCAGTCGCCAGAGGTCGTTCGGCAGCCAACAAAAAACGCGCAGTCTCGGACGGTGCCAGACACAAGTCCTTGTCCAGCAGCAATATGGCTCCCAGCGTTGAGCCACCTTTGTCTCTTAGCGGAAACGCGCGCGCTTGTTCATAACCATTCTGTGCACATAGATCTTCCAGCGTACGAGAGGCCAATTGAGTCTGTGTAGTAGGCCAGGTCAGCGCTTGATTATTCAAGATCGCTTCGTTCAGCACGGATTCGTAAGATTGGGCTAGTTCCGAATCAGCAGCAAAGTTCGCGGTGCCGGAAACCGCCTTCAATTTGCAGGGACCGTTATCGCCTAATCGCATCCCGAGCACGACAGTGGAGGACTTGAGATAGGCCTGCAGCGCAGCGACCGTTGCATAACCAGCGTGCTGGCTTGTAGGCGACTCGATCACCAACTCCATCAATTCGATAATCGCTGATGCATCAGTGATTTCCGATTCCAATTGGCGCACGCGGGAGAGCTGGTGCCAGACGGTAATGCGTAGCGACAGCAATTGCGCCGCTGCGAGAATTTCTTGTTCTGTGGGAAAACCATTCAGCAACCACGCCAGAGTATCTTGCGAAGCGGTTTCTGAAGAAAGTGGCATGGCGACGACTGTTCGATCGGGCGAGACCAAACGACGTATTTCGATTGCTCTCGAACGAAGAGAACTTTGCCCAACAGCCGAAAGGATTCTGAGCTGAGCTTCGTTCGCGCCAGCACCGATGGGCAAAATGCTCCGGACGATTGGGTTCGCGACATCGCCTGCTGAAGAATAGTGTATTGCGACACCAACCTCGAACGAAAGTCGCTGGAGAAGCTCGCGGATCACGTCGAGCGACGACTGACAGCGACCGATTAACTCCAACCACTCGTGATCAGAAAGATGGTCAACGGGTTGAGGCAGTTCAGAGGCAACAATCGTCGCGTGCAGACCGGTGCCTGTGTGTGAGACAGTTTGCATTTGCGATTCAGTCAGCTACGCGCATGCGGCAGCGTTCACCACTGCGCCGCGCATGATCGGAGTTGTCGATACAGATCTTGACCAATATTGTGCCGCTCTCTGCATCGTTTATTGGCGCGACATATTCGACGATGCCAGTTGCTGTTGAGTCATTGTGAAATTCGATTTGTATCGGTTGACCGATTTTTATTGAATTTGCTTGTGAACCAGTGAGAGTAAAATTGGCCAGCAACTTATTGGTTTGGACAACCGTGGCAATCTCCGGTGTGTTGGGAGCCACGAATTCTCCTCGATCTTTTCTGACCGCAGTGATGATCCCAGAGATCGGTGCCTGAATCGATCGGCGCCGGATTTGAGTCTGAATTCGCTCGTATTCTAATTTCTTGGACACCATATCTTCCATCACCGCTTGCAGGTTCGCATCAGCAACGGAAGCTTCCACGCGAGCTCGGTCGACCTCTTCCTGCCGTGCAAAGCCTTCAGCTTTGATTTGTTCCAGTTTTTCTAACCGGCTCTTTCGCAAATGGATCTCTGCGCGCGCGGCAGCCAAACGGCCTTCGGCTTTCATGTTCTGGTCTGCAATCGCGAGCATCGCCATATGAATATCACTATTCAGCTTTGCCAGCACCTGCCCTTCGACGACCGATTCGCCTTCGCGGACCAACACTTCCTCAACTATGCCAGTTTCGTCGGCAGCAACTTCGATCGAACGGTACGGTTCCGTGTATCCTTCAAACTCCGAACTATGCGCTGGTACAAGCACGAACCAGCAGTGCAGTAGCGGGAAAACAACGATTGAATGACGGATGATCGACAGACAGAAGTGGCTTTTCATTATTTTGTTCTCTGATCATCGACTTAGCACTCAAGGAACCGTGGTCGCAGCAACGCCCAAGATACCTTCACTAAATCAAGAATCCTGGTTTCTTGGTTTGAGCTAGCAGTTGGCTAACTAAAACAAGTTAGCTTGAAATTCAACACGTAGCGAAAAAGCAACGAAGTTAATTCGCTTTGCTGAAGGTACAACCGTTAGAATCGTTACCGAATGTGTTCCAGATGCTGGATCTGCGGGATTTGCTGGCCTGGCTAGTCAGCGATATATTCTGGCAAATGACGTTTGGCCATTCTCAGCGAAGATCCGTCGCACGTACAAATTTGAGGGAATCAGCTATGTTATTGTGACACATTTCGTTAATCGCCAGTTAATAATTTGCTGCAAGGTGAATTCCGCCAGGCTGAACAGAAGGTGGCGCTGGACCCATGCGGGCGAAAAAAACTCATCATCCGCAGGATAAACATGCGGGAATTGAAAAAAATCGTCCGCAAGAGCTCACCGGCGATTCGCGAGAAGTGTCGCTATTGTTTTGCAAATGTAAGTTCATCGCTACTTTGATTTTTTTGAAAAAATCTCAGTGAGCCAAATAGGCATGAGGAGACATAAGATTGAGCGATCAGAATAGTGGTGAGCAAGCGTCCGAGGGCGAGGTGGTGGTACGACGTGCGAGCGCGTCCGATGTCTCCGCCGTAAATTCTCTGCTTAAACCATTTGTTCAGCAACGCAAATTGCTCAAACGTACACGCGCGGAAATGGAAACTCTTGTGCCAAGTGGTTTTGTGGCAGTGGCTGGCGGACGCGTCGTCGGTTTTGCCGCAGTCGAGATCTACTCGCGGAAACTGGCCGAGATCCAGTGTTTGGCAGTCGAACCCGAATTTCAACGACATGGGCTAGGTAGTCAGTTAGTGCGTCATTGTGTCGATTTGGCACGTCAACATGGCGTCATGGAAGTTATGGCGATCAGTTCGTCCGAACATTTTTTGCAGAAACTGGGTTTTGATTATTCCTTGCCTGATCAAAAGCGGGCGCTGTTTTGTCAACTGCGCAGCCGCGACGAAGTTTACCACCAACCTGACGAGTTGGATCAATAAGTCTTCCGCTCCGCAAATCACAAACTAGACTACAATACAAATTTTATCACGACACCCTTTTTCAAGTACTCAGGCCCTATGACTGTTCCTAATACTTCTTTTGGCGTGTTAGAAACCGCAGGCTGGACTCCGGCGGTGGTTGCACTTGACGCCATGGAAAAAGCGGCCCCAATTCGCCTTTGGCAAGTCGAATTGAATGATATGTTGGGTGTGTGCATAAAAATTGTTGGACCCGTTGCCGCTGTATCTGCAGCGATCGAAATTGGATTTCGCGTTGCACAAGAAATGCAGGGGCGACCTGTCAAGGCAGTTATTCCACGGTTAAGCGAAGGTGGTGCCAAGGGGATCGCCAGTCCCGTCGAATTTAATCCACTGATCCAACAAAATGTCGTAAAGCAGTTTGATTCCAATCCCTTTCAACTTTTGCCAGCAAGTGAGAAGACTCCGGTGGCCAACGATCCTGTACCAGCACTAGGTTTCATCGAAACTCAAGGTTTTACTGCCGTGTTCGAAGCGATTGATACGGCTTGCAAAGCTGCCCAAGTAGATGTAGTCGGCAAAGAGAAACTGGGTGGCGGCTATGTCACCGTTGTTGTCCGCGGTGACGTCGCAGCAGTTCGCGCTGCGATCGATGCGGCCAAGGTTAAAGTCGAAGGACTCGGCAAACTGATTGCTGCGCACGTCATTCCTCGACCAAGCCAATCGGTACTGGCATTGCTGCCCAAATAGACTCTGCCGCCCAAATAGCTTGATTTGGCCTTCGATTTCACCGGTTTCTGCTGCCTGCTCAAGCGGTTGGCGAAATAGTGCCACTGTTTCGCCGATTCGAAAAATCTGTGCGCTCCGAGTATTTCGCCTGTTTGGGTCAAGCATAGCTTGAACTTGACCTAACTTGGACGGCGCACTAACAGCAATAACCCAAATAGAAAAATGGCGGCGACACCGACTGTCCCCAGAGCCAGCGTCAATAGACTGACACCCGTCGCTGGCACACTATCTGTAACCACGCCGGGTTGCAAGCCGCGAGATGTTACAGATGCATCGCCTGCCTCGACGGTTGGCGTACTTGAAACGCTCGCGTGCTGAGCAGCAGTATCGAGCTCGGTGGGCGGCGATTGTTCCTTGCCGGAACTGGCCGACGATTCGGGATTCGCAGCAAGGCCCAAGCCAACTAGTTCTACGTCCACTTCTTTAGGCTCGGAGACAGTGATCAACGCCTCCCAATTCGCTGCCAGCAGCAAATCCACTCCTGGATTCTCTGCCTTGACAGTACATTGGCAGGCGCCAGTCAAAAAACGGCAAGCATCTTCAATCGTGGTCGAATTGATGCCATCACCTGTCAGAGCATAAAGTGCTCGCCCGCGACCGAATACAGGAATCGCCATAGTGAGATGTCGGACAGATTCGTCTCGCAGGTCCGCCTCCACCGATCTCATCATTTCGCGCAGTACATTTTCTTGTGTATTATCCGCAGGCACGCGCAGTGCAGAAAAGCGAATTTTCAGCTCTTGTGGCGGCACTGACAAAGACGATAAATCTGCTTCTTCGATCTTCGGCAGTTCGATGGCTTTCTCCAAACGTTGCAGTTCCTTTTGCAACAATTCAAAAGCGGCGTCATCTTTTTCAGCATTTCCACTATCAAGCTGGACCCAAACGACCGACTCACCATCCACTAATCGCTTTTCGATTTGCTGTCGCAGCGGCGAACGTACGATCGCCTGCACATTTGCCGCTGTGAGTTCACCTTTCCACACAGGAATGTCTCGACTCGGCGCGCTCGCGGGCATATGCACCAACATTGCAGGCGTTTTCTCAGTCCGATGAGCTTTCCAAATTTCAGCACTTTCGCCTTCGATGGGCTGATCGATATCGACCAACATCAAATTGATATTAGGTTTAGTGTCAGATGATACGTTACCTCTTAACTCCTTCAGAATCTGTTGCTGATCTTCGGTCAGCTTTCCTTGGTAAAACACGCGTACGACATAGCCATCAGGATGCCAATGTTCGATGGCATACCTAAATACTGGAACCGAACATGCTAGACCAACTACGGGTAAGACCACCAAGAGCATC
>CAZVBC010000049.1:0-26325 GCA_964625155.1 uncultured Pirellulaceae bacterium | reverse complement strand
CTTCGTCCCCAAGTCGTTCAGCCCAAGTTCACGATACGATTCGTTGACTCAGTTGGGCTTCATTGTTGTCAAAATCGACGGCATGGGAACGGCTAATCGGTCGAAAGCGTTTCATGATGTTTGCTGGCGAAATTTGAAGGACGGCGGTTTTGAAGACCGCATTTTGTGGATGAAGGCCGCCGCAGCCAAGTTCCCGCAATTGGACCTTGCGCGCGTGGGTATCTACGGTACTTCGGCTGGAGGTCAGAACGCGGGTGCTGCGGTTCTATTTCATCCCGAGTTCTACAAAGTTGCAGTCGCCGCCTGCGGTTGTCACGACAATCGCATGGACAAGGCATCATGGAACGAACAATGGATGGGATACCCAGTTGGTCCTCAGTACAGCGAATGTTCCAACATCGACAACGCTCGTCGCTTGCAAGGCAAATTGCTGTTGATCGTTGGCGAGATGGATACCAACGTTCCTCCCGAATCGACTTTGCGTTTCGCTGACGCGTTGATTCGCGCGAACAAGGATTTTGATTTATTGGTTGTGCCTAACGCTGGGCATGGCATGGGAGGCGCTTACGGCCAGCGCCGAATGCACGATTACTTTGTTCGGCATTTGCTCGCACAGGAACCGCCAAATCGAAATGCCGACAGCAATGCCCAAGTCGGTCAGTAAACAAACTCGTCTGTCACGGTTGCGGTATGTAAATGCGCTGCAGCGATGAACTACAAGAACATAAATCAGCGGAAATGCTGGGACCGATGTCAGCGCTCAGTCTCCGCACTGCACGCTGAATTCTTGGAACTGCTTTCCCTTGCTACATCGCGCGTCGAGGTGTGAGTTTCATGTAGGCTTTTCGTCGAAAAGCTGATTCACCGAGTCGTCTCATATAGTTCCAAATTGGAATCGGTTAGAGAACTCGAATCGTTCAATTAGACAATCTGGAAAAATCAACCGTGGGACTAGGGTGCGCGATTTGTGCTTTGGCATCCTGGAGAGTTGATAAGACTGAACTGGCCTGCATTCTGTCCATGTTAGCCTTTATTGTTTGCACACCACGATCCCAATCATCCTGCGAATCAAACCAATCCCTGCGTAATTCCAATGGAAAGGGCAAGGCATCGACGCACAACAACTGAATCCTCTTCGCTTCCAAAAGACATTGACTCGAAAAGGCAACGTAGCTGAAAATGAATTCGCCAGTTGGGTCCGAGAAATAGATTGCGTCGTCCGATATGTAACCAAAGGCCCAGCATATTCGATTGGTCCCTGCGTGACTCCTCTGCGCGCTCAAACTAAGTACGAGCAAAAGACAGAGTAAAGCGATCACAATCGCAGCGGTTGGTCGCAGACTAGCTGAGACGCTGGTTGTCATGGCGACCAAGATGATGATGAACAAGGAGTTTAGCAATAAGCGGAACTGCCTGCCCCAAGTCGCGTTGGGGTTTTCGGTTGGACGAACCGGACGTGAAAATGTTCCTTTGAACCGAACTGCTGATGCCACGTTTGCGAACGGTGTCGTTAGCCGCTGAGTGGTATCTGAATTGCCTCGCGCAAATCGATAGCGAGACGACTTCGAAGCCCTAAAAAGCCTTTTCTTAGCTTGTGCAAAATCGGAAAAAGTGAACGCATGAGCAGGTAAGAGCGTTACTCGATCTGGATTCGCGGCGAATACAAGTCTCAAGACTTTAGAATTCGCATGCACGCTGATAAGTGTGGAAAGTGGATGACGGACCGTGAAGTTGTCGCATTGCTGCTCAAACCATCCCTGGCTAATCTTTCCCTGTACTCTGTGAGATAATAACTCAGTTTGGTTGGCAGGCAGTTGGTATATTCTCAAGTACCGACGAAGAAAAACTAACAGAACGACAACGATGATCAGTAGCAAAGAAAACAGGGCGGCGCGCTTTGGCCAAATGGAAATACTTGACAGAAAAGCCAGTAGCGCAAGCGTTGCGATCATCTCCAAAATCGACCGCCATTTGGGACGCAGGAAGGCGGCATTTGCATCGTGATGATCTTGCAAGTTGACAACGCCATCAAAATCAATGGAGGCACTTTCGCCAGATGACGTATCCGTGACCGACATTGGTTGATAGGGGTTGGCCGCAAAGCTAGTTGGATTGATTGGAGAATTGTCGCCGGACATATCCAACCTATTGTTTTGAGTAACAGCCGTATACCCGGAATGAATTCGAGCTTATTGCGATTATATGCTCCATCGGCTGCTGGTTGTATGTAGGGGTACTGTCCCCGACGATGCAGCAACACGCGACGTCGTTTGGACGCTGGAGGCGGAGGAGGCGGAGACTAAACAATTGACTTTCGGTTTGCACTGTCTACACTGATGCCCACGCTGAGGTTGCCAGAATTGTTTTTGCTTTTGATCTCATTTACTGCCTCAGTCAATATTATGGAGACTGATGAAATGTTGGCTACAGTTAAGTTCGCGAATTGGTTTCGAACTCTGCTGGTGTTTGTGACGATTGTAATGGCCGCAGCTTTCCAATTGCATGCTGCCATCGTACCGTTCAATCTACAGGGAAAAGCCGGTTTGGGGCTCTTGCCTGGCAATGAAAACGTAGTGGTAAACAATGGCGGGACCGGTGGCCTTTTAGGTACTGGCATTCAATATGACGATGTAACCCGTGATCTGAGTATCAACGTGGGCTGGGGGAGCGGTAGAGGCTTTGTGAATTTGAGTGGTGACGCCACGCAAATGCACATTCATGGTCCGGCTGCCTTCAATCAAGATGCTGGAGTCTTGCTTACTTTGAACAATCTCCCTGGTTTTAATGCAAGCGGAATTAACGGTGGCTTTATTGGTACAGTTAACATACCGCTGGCAAATGTAAGTGATCTGCTGGCTGGGAGGTTGTACATCAACGTTCATACCGGTGGTAATTCCAGCGGTGAGATCCGTGGCAACCTGACCGCAGTACCGGAACCTACTTCAATGTGTCTGCTGAGCCTCGCGGTCAGTGCAGCAGTATGGCGGTCCAGGTCACGTCGGTTACGTGAGCCAGGGTTGGGCAGCGAATCGAAGATCGAAGCGTAACTATGGGTGTCAAAAACGTCTTGTTGACGTGCTCCTTCACGAACGTAACGGCTAACCAAACTCTCGATTTCACGTGTCTATGCAGGCCGGTTATGCACCGCTAATATCTGCTAAAGAGCGATCGAAGAGCCGGTATGTTTTGATGCGGGTCATACCACTCCGCTCGAGACTGGCTCGCGATAAATGGTTTGACTCGAGCACCCATGAGAACTCGCCATGGGTAACGCCAAACTTGATAGCATCGGGCAGCATGCGTTCCAGCGCGAGCAAGCCAAAGCCCCACCTTTGATATTCCGGGATGACATTCGTGCTCATCAAACGCACACGTTTAAGTTTGCGTTTTCCGAAAATCAGCTTTAAGAATCCAAATGGAAACAATCGCCCATTAATTGATTTAATGAGTGGATTGAAATCTAAAAGCCCTAGTCCGGATCCAATCGGTTTACCATCAACTTCGATGACTGTCGTCAATTCAGGCACCAACAGGTGACGGAGCCCTTTGGCTTGCTGTAACACTTCACCTTGGGACATGGGAACGAATCCCCAGGTACCGACCAGTGAGCGGTTATAGATATCGAGAAACAACTGAACTTCGCTGAGGAAGTTGCGCGTGTTGAACTGACGCAGACGCACGTTAAATCGCCGACGCAATTCCTCGACCACAAAATTTAACTTGGGATCCGCAGTGGCAATCATCGAGGTATTACCCTCGTAAGCGTACAAGTCTTGGCACTTCGCGAATCCAAAATTGGTGATCAGTCTTTCGTAATAAGGAGGGTTATACGTCATCATGAACGTTGGTGGCGAATCGAACCCTTCGACTAACAGTGCCACTTCATAATTTAATGAAGGATTAGCTGGGCCACGGACATCGGTCATCCCTTGCCGTTTCAGCTCGCGAGCTGCCGCATCAAACAGAAGGTTTGCTGCAGATTGGTCGTCTACACATTCAAAGAAGCCAAAAAAACCACGGTTCTCTTTGAATCGCTCAATATGTCCACGATTGACGATGGACGAAATTCGCCCGACTACTTGGCCAGCACGACTGACCAAGAAATTGGTGACGCTGGCATTGTCATGGAAGGCGTGCTTACGAAACCCAACTAATTCCTCTTGTGTTTGGATAATAGGTGGGACCCAGTTAGGATCCCCTGCATACAATCGCCACAAGAGCCGAATAAACTCCTTTTGATCTTGTTTGGATTCTACCTTCCACACACGGTAGTTAGCTTGCGTGCTCAGAGTGGCGCTCCATCGATAGGTTTTTGCAGTGGTGATAAACTGTGGAAGGCTTCATACTTTTCGATTTCGAAGAAGCCTGGAAAACTAAAAGTAGTACCTTCTAAACGCTGGCCAGTTTCCGCAAGCACAGCGAATTACCGCGTATAGTTAAGCGGTTTTGGCGAGCGGCGACTGAAAATCAAACGTGATAGTGACCTTGCGCACTTTCGCTATTATTGTTGCGGTGCAGCGCAAGCGGCCCGATGTATTTTTTTCTTGCTGCTCGCCTTATTTCTTCTTGAGGGACAACATATATGCCACGACATCCACTAATTCTTGCGCGGACATTGCTTCTTGCAAGTTGTCAGGCATTAACGACTTGGATTGCTTCTTAAGTTCTTCAACATCCTTGGAATCCAGTACACGGTCAATTCCCTGGGAATCGCGAATAACTACCTGTTGATCAGTGCGGCTGATCAGTAGCCCCGTAATTACTTGCCCCGACTCCAACAGAGCCGCATAGGCTTCGAAATTGAAACTGATTCCCGCCGAAGGATCCAAGATGGAAACATACATTGCTTCCGGCGAGAGCTTGCTGCCGATCTCAGTTAATTCTGGACCCACAGATTTTCCAAACCCACTGACGATATGACAATTGGCGCACGTACCTTTGCCTCGAAAAACTTCTTGACCGCGCGTTATGTCGCCGTTCTTGGTAACCAATTCTGCTAGTGGTGGAAGTGGGTTTTTGCTGGCTGCCTTGGGTGCGGGGAATAATTGTTCAGCTTCTGAGCGAACCGTCGCCGCGCTATTTGCGCGGAGCCCCGAACCGGCGACCAAGCGAATGTCAGGGGGTAGCTTGTTTTCCCGCGCTTTCGCAAGCAACCATTTTGCACCTCCGGGAGTCCGTGCCAGTCCCTTGGCAGCTTCGGTTCGTACTTGCGGCAGAAAACCGTCTTTATCCAAACACTCGGTCAGCAGCTCGATCGCAACAGGGTCGTTGCAAAGACCAACGATGGTTGCCGCGCGTGACGCCGCAACCGAGTTCTGTTGGTCGGCCAACGTCTCGGTGATTTCTCGCACAATATTGCGTCTTAAAAGCATCTCGGTCGCTGCAACTGAGCTGGAATCAATATCGCCATGCAGTGCTATAGCCAATAATCGAGGCTTGATATCGGGCAAACGAATGTGACGCAGCACTCGAATGTGTTCTGCTCTGTCCGATTTAGATTCGAGATAACGAGCAACAGCAGCCTGCAAGGGAGTGTTGCCCTTGATCGCCTCCTCGGACGAACGTAACAGTGCTTCGACGGCCAGCCAATCAAGCCTAGCAATTTGTTCGGGGGTTTTTCCGGAATGATTATCAGCATATTTTAACAAGACGCTTAGCGCGGAGTTTCTGGCCTCAGGAGTGTGAAAATCGAGAGCTCGGAATAGCCGAGGTACTTCGCTCGGCGCGAGATTCGGATTAGCGAGCATCATCGCGATGTACTGAGCCGCCTTGGGAGCACGAATGCGCCAGAGAATGTCGCGATAATTTGCGGACGCCCAATGCTGACCAACTTTTTCCAAGAACGCATCCAGGCATTGCGCTGGGCGCAGATCCGAGGCAATGCCTAGCGCCTCGAGGTACCAACGGTCTTGGCCGTCGTATTGAACTGCAAGGTCTGCCCAAATCTTGGGCATACTCTCAGAGTTGTCGTGCCGTAGAGCGATTGCCAATTCTCGGCGCACTTCGGCAGCATCCCGCGAATGCCTCTGCGCACTCTTGTCAGGTGCAATTTTCAACTGACGAGCTAGCCGGATGGCGACAGTGCGGATATCGGGGTCAGCGTCGCGTAAAGCTAGCTGTATCGTTTCTTCGCCGCGATTAGGCAATTTGCCCAGGGCCCACAGTGCTCGCGCTCGATAACGAGAATTCTGGCGAGTGGCCATCATCTTTAACGCGGGTACCGCCGCATCGCCGAATTTAGAGATCGCATCGAAGGCCATGTAGCGGACAGCCAAATTCGGATTGGCGAGCGCCGCGACGGCACCTTCCGGAGTGCCGAAATCAAATTTGGGCACAGTATACTTTACACCCGGAGGTGCAATTCGGAACAACCGACCACGCTCCATGTCTTGCATGTTGTGGCCACCCACGCCTGGATCGTACCAATCCGTTACGAACAATGAACCATCTGGTGCCACACAAACGTCTGCTGGTCGGAACCAAGTATCCTTGTCCCCAACGACTAAATTCACAGACTCGGCAGTAAATCCTGCTCCAGACTTCTTCACAGGGTAGGCGCGTACGACATTTGGGCCAGCATCACAGTGAATGACTTGATTGCGAAATATCCTTGGGAGCAAGTCTCCTTCATAAACACATATGCCTGTTGGCGAACCCGCTCCAGTTAGGAGCAATGTAGGTACAACCCCCGGGTCGTTTAAGTGCCAATGTCGTTGTGGGATTTCCGGCTCGAGATTCGTACGATCGGTGCGCCAGCCGGCTCCAGTAACTTCGTCAACATATCCATAATTGCCGAACTCCATGACATAATTGATGCGCACCGCTCGGTTGCCGTCGTCGTCGTTATCAGATTGCCATAGAGTTCCAAAGGAATCGACGGTTACCTCATAGTTGTTGCGAAAGTTGTGGCCCAGCACTTCAAATTCAGATCCGTCGAGGTTACATCGGAAAGGCATGCCGTTACGATAGGGTTTTCCAACATCACGAACTTCATTCCCCGCCATGTCGACCACGATTTTACCGTTGGCGTCATGAACGGTACGGCCAGTATTACCAAAATTCCAATACAGCTTGCCATCAGGACCAAATATAAACGAGTGAGCTGAATGATCATGTTGGGGATCACCGGTTTTCGAGAACAGTAATTCTTGGCGATCTGGTTTGTCGTCACCGTCATTGTCGGTAAAAACCCAGACGTTGGGCGACGACGAAACAATCACTTTATTGCCCAGCACGCAGATCCCCATGGCAGAATCGATATCGCGACCCTCGTAGTAGACTTTCGTTGTATCGGCTTTACCATCTTGATTGGTATCTTCCAAAATAAGAATTCTGTCTCCGGTAGGTCGTTCGCCATTGTGCCGTCGATAATTAACCACTTCGCAGACCCAGATTCGGCCTCGATGGTCGATGTCCAAGTTCGTCAAGCTCTTTAATTGAGGCTCAGCGGCCACCAGCGTGACTTCTAGTTCCGGATGAACGGTCAAACCAGCGACGGCCGTCTCCGGTGTACGTACTTGAGTGTCGTTGGCGATTGCCGAGTTGTTGCTGGCGGCTTGTTTGGCTCGCACGCCCTTCGCCCGATTCTTGCGAGCGGTTCGCTGAGAGTCGCTTGCTTGCGAATCAAACTGATTAGAGACGGCGGCGGAAATTTCAGGACGTTGGCTGGAATCCAAAGTACTGGTCAATTTGAAGTTTTTCTTGATGGTCTCCGAATCGTGATTTGCGGGAATTTTTTCGTCTTGTCCTTGTTCCAGCGATTGCAACGTCGGAGCTTGTACGGCCAATCCAGACGTCGGAATCTCGCGGTGGGCGGTCCAGGCAATAGCGTTGGATACCAACCGCAGTATATCCGTGCGTCCCCAATTCCAATGATAATGGCCGCCGGTAAAGCCAAAAGATCGCCCTCCTCCGACTCGCTCGTAAACCCAAGCCATATGCTGCGGTTCCTGACGAGCGACTGCGGCTCGCACTGCCGGATTGCCACTGTGTGGGCCATCTTTTCGCGACAGCGTTGATTCCGGTGGAACGGCAGAAAGAATCGGCGTGACTCCTTTCATTTCAGGCTGGAAACGCATATGAAAATACCATTCATCATTGGCGCTGAAGGGTTGGACGCCACGAGTAACTGCGTGGATTGGCAATTGTTTATAGTCAGCGGTCCAGTGAGGGTTGACTGACCAGTGCATTTCGAAATACCCGCCCAGCCATTTCAAAAACTCAGCTCCTCCGTTTTCCGCAGGCACTTCGACTCCATAGTGCAAGCATACAAACCCTACTCCCCTGTCCATGTGTTTGGCTAGCGTGGGAAGATGATACAATGCAGGGCGCCTCAGTCCGCCATCCCAATACATGACGATTGAGTCCGCTCCATCCAAGACTTTGTCGTCATCGGGCCAACCTCCGGGATAAACGTCGCATTTGATGGATTTATCTGCCGATGAAATTGCAGCGGCAAGTATACGACTACCAGCGAGGTGTTCGTGGGAGCCATAACCATGGCTAGGAACGCCTGCAAGGAACACAATTCGCTTGTTCGGAGCCTCTTGAGCTTTCGCAAACGGACTGGCAATGACACAGGCCATTAACAACATAATGAACCGACTGAAGTCTAAGTGCGGCATATCAATCCCTCGGCAGAACATGCAAATCGAATGGCCTGGAACGAACTTTTACCAGCAGAATCATCAATACTCGAAATCGCAACGCCGACGGTTCGGTCCGCTGAATTTCTAGCTCGATGAAACAACTCATTTATATCAAGTCAGCCAGTATAGCAAGCTAACGATCTCGGTTAAACGCACGAGTCGGCGCAGAGCAATAAGTTTGGGCGACTTTCAAGTCTGATAGCAATCGTCATTCAAAAGCAAAGGTATAGTTTGAGGCGGTTAAAGCACCTCGCAACCATTCACTGATTTCCCGCTTGGATATTGACCCATGCGACATAGATCAACCAACACAGCCAGGCACCGTAGACGATGGCAATGATAAGAACAGAGGTGGGAAGCCTGGTCGAACCCTTCGAACCGGGGCTAGTGGAAGAATTAGGCATCCTCTTTGTCGCTTAGTTCAAATACGGGGTCAAATGCGTTTTCGAAGTCATAGACATTGTCAAAATCTTCCCGGCGATCCGCATCAGATTTTTTCATCTGTTTGATGCGAATTAGATTGTAAACGATCTCACCAAAGTCTCCTGTTTGGTGAATACCCCAATTGGCTAAAACCAGTTTCGCCATGTAGCCGTACTTCTCTAAAGCAAAACGTCGGATAGCCTCGCACAGTTGTTGGCCGGTGATGTGGTGATCGGCTCCACCCTCTTCATCCGTTTTTTGCGCAGGCATCTTCAGTGTTTCTTGAGCGTAGGCCAGTGCTTCGCGTACGAATTGATAGGCTTCGATATGATAGCGCTGGTCTTGTTCGAGCAACTCGATGATGGGGTGCACTTTTTCAGACATCTTTCCCTCAGGCTTGTTCATCGTCATCGGACGCAGAAGCTCCGTTCGCTGGCGCACGTCCGGGGCGACGGATTACGGAAAGGACCTGTTCCGCTCGCACTAGAATACGCCGATTGTCCTCCATTTGCACCAACAATTGGCGCGAAAGAATTTCTTGGCTGAGAACTTTCCCGCGCCCATCCGCAGTGGCGATATCTGAACCGACCGGAGGGAGCGATTGCCGAAATTCTTCGTAGGTATCAAATTCGTACCGCAAGCAACACTTCAGCCGCCCACAGCGTCCCGAGATCTTGCCTGGATCCAAAGTGGCCTTCTGCATTTTGGCCATCTTCATCGATACTGGCGGCATTTGAACCAAATATGTGTTGCAGCAAACGGGTTTGCCACAGTCGCCAAAATCGGCTAGCAACTTTGCCTCGTCGCGCACGCCAATTTGCCTCATTTCAATCCGCGTTTCGAATTCCTGGGAGAGTCTTTTAACCAGTTCTCGGAAATCCACTCGACTTTCCGACAGGTAATACACAACCAACCGCTCGCCCCCCAACATCCGTTCGATGTCTACTAGGTCCATGGGTAATTGCAGTTCACTGATCATGCGTTGACACATTTTTGTATCACGTTCGTTCAGTTCTCGCAGTCGCACCAACTCTGCTTGGTCTTGTTCCGTCGCAGTCCGCAGAATTGTTCCCGTGGGTGGATCCACCAATTCATTAACAGCAGAGCCTTCCGCAGCACACAGGACTTCACCAGCTTCTACACCTCGTGATGTGCGCGCGACAACACACATGCCGCGCGTGCAAGTTTGCCGCGATTGCATGACGTGGAGAACTCGCATGATACCACATCGAACTACGTAAGCAGGCATCGGTATCTTTGAAAACCGGTTGGTGATCGAATGAAGTCAGTAACGAGACCAGTTAGTTTTGTCATTCTTGAAAAGCGATGTCGGGGGAGGCAGTATACCCAGCTTTGGCCGGACGCGAAAGCCTTGAAGTCATGGCTTGGGCGCGACCTCCAAAACGTTTTTCTTGAGCGAAATCGACCACTCAGCGGCTTCGCCAATGCGAAACAGCAACTCTTCGACGCGAATATCTTTAACAATCAAGGTAATCAATCGCTGTTTGCTGGACGCAGAAATCGTGCTCGCATATTGCACCTGGAAATTAAGCCCCTTGGCGACATATTCGATGACTTCGGAGGCCGGTTTGTCGCGAGCTTCGAAGCCGGTAATTCTCTGATCGAGCGATTGCGTTTTTCGTTCACGCCTAGGCAAGCTTGTTTTTCTGGCCAAGAGCCGTCGATGCTCGGCGGTCGAGCCACTTACCAGCAGCAAGCGTTCATGGGGCTTAAGCTTGGCTCGAGTGCTCCGATTCGTCAGCCTGCTCAAAGCGTCCGGCGTCAATTCCTTAACGTCGTAATTGGCTTGCCATTTCGACTCGACGTCCAACACTCGCAATTCAAACTTTTCACTCTCACAAGCAACTTGTTTCCCAAAACCACTCGCCAATAGTGTTAATTGAGTCGCTAAAGTACAAGCCGGTAACTGACCTTCTGCCATCAGGTCATGTGGCAGTGAAAATGAAACATCAACTCTCCAAAGTGCTGAAATCGTTGCCAGCAACTCGGCGGGAGTTGTTAATCGTGACCACTGCAAAGGACGCAGTTCGACCGGCACGCTGTCCGCTGAGTTTTGAAGAAGTTGGTCGTAAAGCATCACGCCTGCCTTTTCGATCGACGCAATTTTACCCGGCGGTGCAAACACCACCACGCTCTCGATCAATCCCCATTCCGCACCGGCTGCGTTGGCAATCTTGTGTAAACACTCTTCGAGCGTTCCAGCCGGTAATTCCACCGAGATCGATTGTCCAGCATCCAACCTGCGGTCAATCCAACACGATAATCCGAAACCCGCTAAATAGGCTTCAGTGCTATTGCGAAATAACACGTTTTCCCAAGGGATTGCTGGCGAATTTTGTTGCAGTTGGTCGATCGCTCGGCGACTATTGGACAGTAGCAGAATGTTGTCTCGCACAAGTTCAGATGCATACGCCTTGGTTGACGTCCATATCATCACGCCAATTAACATGACATTTGCACAAGCGAGAAGCAGCCCGTGGAACCGTCGTTCTGGGCCACATAGTCGCATCGCTGTGCGCCATTCTACCAAAATGGTCTTGGGGTTCGTTGAGCCTTTCATTGACTTTCTCTGCCGCAGTACTCCAGCTCGTATCACTGCCATTGAACGTGATTATGACGATTCAGTATTACCATTGACCAGCGTGCTGCCTCATAGTGTCCCGTAAACGAATTGTCGCATCCGGAATTTTACACGCTGTTCCTTAAATTCGCGTGCTTATAACTTTATTGTTTTATCGCATTCACTTTGGGAGGTTTGAAAAGACTTTGCGTAGTAGTACACGTGAACTAGCGGTGAACTAACTCAATTGCTTGTAAGCCGTTCGCGCAATTTCGATTGCTCCGTACCCACTCCTGATTATACTATCGATGGTTGAGGATGAGATCGCGTCCACAAATCCGATTCGATAGTGCAGTGATTGCGATGTCGAACGCGTACAGTTAACAAGGGTCTTGCAGCGTGGAAGACAAAGCAACACGCATCGCCGTTCTGGTGCGTTTTTATCAGCGCTACCTACACGATTCCGACACCGCTCGTTTTATTGCGTCGGTCGCGTCACGGTATTCAATTGCCACGCTGCATCGTATGCTGCAAGAAGGGGACGTCTATCGACGGCGCGCGGCGACGCTTGCCTTGGGATTGATTGGTGACTGCCGGAGCAATGATGTATTGGGACCGCTGTTAAAAGATCAAGATCGCAAGCTACGTTTAGTCGCCGATGATGCATTGCGTTCAATCTGGTCGCGCGACGGTTCTGCAGAGCAACGGCATCAATTGGAAAAGATCGTCCGCTTAAACGAATGTGGCGATCACGAATTGGCAACCCAACTTGCGACCATTTTGATCGAAAGTGCCAATGCATTCGCCGAGGCCTACCATCAACGATCGTTGGCGCTCTTCAATCTGGGCGAAATCGAGCAAGCCATCGAAGATTGCAGCAAGGTTTTGCAGCTCAATCAGTATCATTATGCTGCCATGATCGGGCTGGGGCATTGCTATCTCGAACAACACGAACTGATGGAGTCACTCTTCTGGTTCAAGCTTTCGCTCGAGACTTATCCCGACCTGGAACCAGTGCGCATCCAAGTGCGCCGACTGGAAAAGGCTATACAAGAGCAATAGACCGCGAGACCGCGTCGCTCAAGTCGCTCGCCTCCATAGTCATTTTCGCTTGTCACGCAGTTACTTGTGCGAAGGCAGTCAATCGCATTCCCGTGGTGAGCGCAGCATCGACGCAGGCTTCTTGCAACGAACTTGCTCGGCGCTTAGTAGCGTCCTTCCAGCGTTTGGGCCATGGGGAACGGACCTTTGGAATCAGGTCCCCAGAAGATGCGCACGGCGATGCTGGCTGTCCAAGCGTGTTGGCCACTTAGGTCCGCATATTCAAGACCTTGCATCAATTTGATGCGATGACCTGCGAGGTAATAATTGAGCCCCGCGTAGCCGGCTTGATAAAGGTCGCCAGTGGTCATACTCGCCGGTTGTTCGTAGCGGCGCTGAGCGACCAACCCATGTTCTGCGTTGGAGCCAGCGAGTTGGTATCGGGTGGCCAATTGGATCTTGCTGGTAAGAAAATAGCCTGGCTGGATATTGAGGCCAAATCCATCACCTGCGCTGCGTCCCAACCCAATCAATCCTTCGGTTGTGAGTGAGCCAGATCCTTTAGTTAAAATCAATGCAGTTGACAGTCCCTCTTCGAATTGATTCAAGTTGGTAGCATGATGATTTGCATCGCTAAATAGGTAGCACGAATTCCAGTGAGCACTATCGCAGTTAGCCAGTTCTCCCAAATCGAAAGTCACCGAGCCAAGCAGTGAATACCCGGAATCAAAATTAGTGAGAGCCTCCAGCACGTCTGGTCCGGTTGCGTTGGAAAAGACTCCGGTATAGTAGCTGAGTTTGTCGGTCTTGCCCGATAAAGTCACCGCAGGGGTGTAATCGGCCGCAAACATATTTACTAGCAGACTTCTCTCCAGCGTATTCATATACCGGCTCGAGACGTTGCGATCGTGTGTAAAACGATGTTTCTGTTGGCCGATCGTCAATGCTAGCGTGTCGTCAAAGGCCCATTGGCTCCACAGTTCTGTAAATCCATTGTAGAACGGATCCATATCGAAGCCGCTGACCATCTGTGCGTGTAATGTCAGTTGGTCGAACAGCTTGGCTTGCGAGCCTACGCGAAATCGACGATTCTCCCAATCGTCATCGGCTCCCAGATTTCCATCTGCGTCGTAGTATTGACCGTGATAGCGTCCCAGCAACCAGAATTCCTGCAGAACTTCGTGGTCATCGTCTTTTAGAAGCTGCCCCCAGTTTTCAAGTCGATCGGCCAGGGTTGAAGCTGCCTGTGGGGCAATGTCCTGCCGATCGACTTTGGCCTGCATGGCCTGCTCATGCGCGGCAATCGTTTGTGGCTCAGCTTTCTTGTCGTCGGCGCCAAGAGTGTGTGAGCCCGAACTCAAGAAACAGAGTGCACCAATGCAAGCAATCCACGGCTGCAAATAGGCTGGTATCACTAAAAATAACCCAAAGTGCAATAGAGGTTGGACGAATACTCTCGATCGATCGGATTCGTCGACTGCGATTGTTAAGAAATCATGAATGCTTGCGAGAAATTTAGTTCCTGAGCCCTTGCTGCGTCTCCAATTACCCTGGTGTTTAGCCGGTCAGTTTTGGTAGCTTCTTCAGAATCTTAGAAGCTGAGAAATTGCTAGCAATAAAATGCAGCCAACTCAACAACGACGAGCGGCAGTTAAGAGTAGAACGGTTGGCTTGCGCCGTTCCGCTGAATCAGGTAGCGGAAGGTCGCGAGCTCTCCCGTGCGCTGGAGAGTTCTTTCTGTTGCTCGCCCAAATTGATCCAGGAGTATCACAGGCGGCGTAATGTTTAGAGACCAATCCGACCCTGGGCCAGATGAACACGTCCTGTCAGCTTCCGCCGTAACACGGAAGGGGCGTGGGTATATTTCGGGCGTTGCGCGAGGGATCTATTTGGCGGGCTGTCGCTGGAATCAGGATGATGCGGGAGGCATGGCGGCTTCCGTCGCATATTATTTGGCCCTATCACTGTTTCCTATGTTGTTGGTGTTGACCGCTGGTGTGGGTATGGTCATGCGCTTCACGACGATTGGACACGATGCTGAGCTGCAAATTCTCAGCGTTGTCAAAGAGCATTGTTCAGAGTCCCTCGAAGCGCAAGTAAGGTCAGTGCTCAATCAGTTGCAAACACATTCAATGGTCGGTGGACCTTTCGGACTCGCGACGGCGCTCATGGCGGCGATCGGTGTGTTCTATCAGTTCGAGCGCGCTTTTGATCGAATATGGCGTATTCCACCTAAACGTCATGACGCATGGCTGAAAATCTGTCAGCGCGTGTTGGTTGAGCGATTTTCAGCGTTCTGCCTACTGGCCGGTCTGGGATTCGCTATCGTCTTGATCATGGCCACAAACATGGCCTTATCAGCGATCGCGAATTGGATGCATTCCATGAAGTTACCAGGAACAAGTCTACTGAGCTTGGCCGAAGCTTCAGCGACAATTGTGCTAAACGCGGTCGTCTTCGGCATGCTGTTTCGGTTTCTGCCCAAGCGTCCAGTGCGGTGGCACAATGCGCTACGAGGTGGCATGTTAGCCGCCCTGGTTTGGGAATTCGGCCGCCAACTGCTAAATACGACATTAATCGGCATGAAGTACACGACGGCATATGGAGCGATCGGGTCTTTCATTGCGTTACTGTTGTGGTGTTACTGGGGAGTTTCGATCATTTTTTTCGGAGCAGAATACGTCCAGGTGCTCTCGGAAAACGACCAGTTACGTAAGTCGAATGGGACAAACAACCCGGAAAGCGATATAATTCGCATCTCGCCACCAAGGAATCACTCCGAGTTACAGGAGTTGAGTCAACAAACCGATAGCCGCAAGAAGATTGTTCCACGCCGCATCGCAGCGTAAAGGACGAAAAACGATGACGCCCGAGCTGCAGACATCCCTCAAAAAAGATCTGGTAAGTTCATCCAGTTTTGTTGCGACCAACGCGACTTTGATTGGGGATGTGCATTTAAGCGATGAATCCAGCGTCTGGTTTGGCGCGGTCGTGCGGGGGGATGCGGCTCCGATTTATGTCGGCCAGCAAACAAATATACAAGATCTGGCGTGTTTGCACGCCGATCCCGGTTTTCCATGTAAGCTTGGTCTGCGCGTGACGATCGGACACGCCGCAGTTGTTCATGGGGCAACCATTGAAGACGAGACCCTGATCGGTATTCGCGCCGTAGTACTCAACGGTGCACGCGTTGGCGGGCAGTCAATCATTGGTGCGGGCGCTGTGGTGGTCGAAGGGCAGGTAATTCCACCACGGTCACTCGCGATCGGTGTTCCGGCGCGAGTCGTACGCGAAATCACAGAATCAGATTTGGCTCGTATTCTTCAAGCTGCTGAACACTACGTGGTTGCTTCCAGGGCCTACCGTGCATCGAACACAGCGTGAGCGAACAAAACCCACAACCGCAGATCGGTGAAATCGAGTACGAACTTGGAGTTCCAATTCCGGGACGTATTCTGCCTCAAGAGAAATGGGCTCAAACCGCGCTGCGCCAACTTCCAGATGTCGGAACGCTTGACTTTGTTCAGTTGTTTGGACGTCATGCACCGACAGTGCTGGATATCGGCTGTGGCAATGGTCGCTTTGTCGTATCATCAGCGGTGTTGCGTCCAGAATTCGACCACCTTGGCATCGATATTCTACCCGTAGTCATTCGGTACGCTACACGACGAGGAAGGCAACGCGGATTGAACAACACTCGGTTTGCCGTTTGCGGTGGCGCTGAGTTCCTGCAGCGGTATGTGCCTCGCAATTCATTGACCGAAATCCACGTCTATCATCCTCAGCCGTTCCAGAATCCGAACGAAAAATCACTACGCTTATTGACCCCAAATTTCTTTCAGCAAGTCCACTTCGCACTCGGTACGTCAGGTGCCCTGTACTTGCAATCGGACAATCCAGCGTATTGGGAGTACTTGCGGACGAACTTGAGCCAGATAATGCAGTGGGAAGAAATAACCTCTTCCTGGCCCGAAGCTCCGTTCGAGCGGTCTCGAAGAGAGATCATCGCTCGCAATCAGGGACAACCAATTTATCGTGCGATTGCTCGCCGACGCGACGAACTCAGCGATGAGTCGCTAAAGGCAATTGTCAGTCAATTGCCCTCCCCTGAGTTCACCGCCAGCCCCAAGCGAAATCGTACAGGTTGGACTCGGCGGCATCTTGCAAACAAAAATCGCAATCGCCGCTAGTGGTAATCTCAGTGCAGGAGATTACCTTTACTCAGCAGTTGCTACACCCATGCAGATTTTACTCGTTATCGAGCTGGTCTTCGTCTACCTCTTCGTTGGTATCATCGATTGCCTCTTCGTCACCGATATTCTCTGAGAGTTCGTCGGGGCGCGGAACTAAAGCTGTGGCAGCCGCAGCCGCCGCAGCTTGTGCCACCTCTTCGTCGGTAACTTCTTCTTTGGGTACTCGAACAACTGCAGTAACGGCGTCACCATCGTCCAAGGACATGATGCGGACGCCTTGAGTATTGCGACCGATGATGCTGATCTCTTTTGCGGCCACGCGCTGGATCTTTCCGCGACTGGTCATGATCAACAGTTCATCGTCGTCAGTAACGGGTGTGATCCCCACTACTTTGCCATTGCGTTTGCTGGTCTTGATGTCAATCAAACCACTTCCGCCGCGCCGTTGAGTTCGATAGGAATTGCCAGACGAAAGATCTTCATTGGCATCAGTGTCGCTTGTTTCTGGTTCGTCGGCAATTGCCTCGGAGTCGTCATCGGATTCGGGAATGGGGGTCAGTGTTTCCCCAGGGCCAAACCACGTCCGTTTGCCGTATCCATTTTCACAAACAGTCAACAACGTTGCTTCCGGATCAGCGACAACCATCCCCACCAAGGAGTCTTCTTTACCGAGTCGAATGCCTTTTACACCCGACGTATTGCGTCCCATGGACCGAGCATCGCCTTCGGCAAATCGGATCGCCTTTCCGTTGGTAGTTTCCAATAACAGTTGATCATTTGGCTTAGTGACTACTACGTCGACGAGTTCGTCATCTTCCTTGAGTTTAATGGCGATGATGCCACCTTTTTTAGGTCGGCTGTAGGCATCAAGTGGCGTTTTCTTGACCAGTCCCTTTTTGGTAGCCATTACCAGGAAATGTCCAGGCAAATCGAAGTTCCTCACCGAAACACATTCGGCAATTTTTTCCTCAGGAGCCAAATTCAGCAAATTGACTACGGCTCGCCCGCGACTTTCGCGGTTCATTTGTGGAATGTCGTAGACCTTTTGCCAGTAGACCTTTCCTTGGCTGGTAAAGAACAGTAGATACGCGTGCGTGCTGGCAACGAATAGATGCTCGATGGGATCTTCGTCTTCGGTCTTGGCACCGGAGATACCTTTGCCGCCACGGCGTTGTGCACGGTAAGTCGTGGCCGGAATTCGTTTGATGTAACCGCGATGGCTGATCGTCACGACCATCGTTTCTTCGGTAATCAAGTCCTCGATATTGTAATTACCTAGCTCTTCGCCACTGATTTCAGTGCGCCGATTGTCTCCAAATCGACGGCTGATTTCGCGCATTTCCTCGATGATGATATTGAGGATACTCTGCGGATCGGCGAGGATCTCAAGATACTTGCTAATTTCGTCGAGCACTTCGGAGTGCTCTTGCGCCAACTTGTCTTGCTCCAAATTCACCAACTGGCCTAAACGCATGGCAAGGATTGCGTCGGTTTGAACGCTAGTCAGCGCATAGGTGTCAGAAACACCTCGATCGCGCTGGAAGTCTGCATAGCCTCTCTCGCCCAGCGCACGCTGCATCATAGATGCGGGCACTTGGACTCCCATCAAGCGTTCTTTGGCTTCAGGTTGCGTAGCGCTGGTACGGATGATGCGAATGATCTCGTCAATGTCGGCCAGCGCCAGCAGCAGACCCTCGATAGTATGTTTACGTTTTCGAGCTCGCTGTAACAAGAATTGAGTGCGGCGACGGATAACTGTAACGCGATGGCGCACGAATTCTTGGAGGATCTCCTTAAAATTTAATTCGCGTGGCTTTCCATCAACCAGAGCCAGGAAGATGATCGAGAACGAATCCTGCAGTGGAGAAAACTGATACAGTTGATTCAGCACGACATCTGGATCGTGCCCTTGTTTGACATCAATCACCAAACGCACCGGTTCCTTCAAGTCGCTTTCATCGCGAATGTTGGAGATGCCTTTGATCTTGCCAGTGCTAACCAATTGAGCGATTCGTTCAATGACGCGATCGCGAAATTGCTGGAACGGAATCTCGTTGACAACGATCCGTGAACGATTGCGAACCTCCTCGATCTTGGCACGAGCACGCAAAACAATCGTGCTGCGCCCGGTCATGTATCCTTGGCGGATGCCATAACGTCCGCAAATAATCCCGCCCGTTGGAAAATCAGGGCCAGGAACAATCTCCATCAGTTCTTCGATCGATACAGTCGGTTGCTCGATCACTTTGATCACCGCCGAACAGACTTCTCGCAAGTTGTGTGGCGGAATGCTGGTTGCCATACCGACGGCAATTCCCGTTGCCCCATTGACCAGCAAGTTTGGAAAGCGAGAAGGAAGGACAACCGGTTCGGTTCGCGTTTCATCATAGGTCGGAACAAAGTCGACGGTATCCAGTTTCAGATCGTCCAGCATCATTGATGCTGGTGCGCTCAAACGAGCTTCGGTATAACGCATTGCCGCCGGTGGCAATCCAGCAATGGAACCAAAGTTACCCTGTTTGTCGATCAATACATGCCGCATGTTCCATTCTTGAGCCATGCGGACCAGCGTCGGGTAGATAACGGCTTCACCGTGCGGATGATAGTTGCCGCTGGTATCACCCGATATCTTCGCACACTTGACGCGATGTGCACCGGGACCGAGATTCAGGTCGTTCATCGCGACCAAGATACGTCGCTGAGATGGTTTCAAACCATCTCGTACGTCGGGCAGCGCACGGCTAACTATGACGCTCATCGCGTACGTCAAATAACTCTCGCGCAGCTCGTCCTCGATCGGCTGATCTACAACCCGGCCGTCATTGCCATTTCCCGATGCTGCGTCTTCATTTCCTGTCGAGTCGTTGGGAGGTTGGTCCGCCAAGAGAATTCCTTTGATTAATCCATGCACCACATAACAGCAACCATCGCTTAGTCTTGCTCAGCCGAAACGCTCATCGGTACCCTGGCTCGCAGGGCAACCAACAGTGCGTTACGAAGGCCGCTTTCCTAAGTGATCTGACCGATCGTTACTGTACAATTTCAGGTCACAATGAGACGCGGAATTGTACCAGACGTATAGAATCACCACAACGGGCTTTCGCTACCGACCATTTGTCGCAAGTCTTTATGCAACAATGTCTTACAGGCTTGAATTAGGCATTAACTGGTGCGCGACAACTGAACGAAAAATCGATAATGCTCGGTAAACGCAACCGCTTCAAAGGATCGATCCATGGCGCGGCCTTGGGATGTACTGTACTTGCGACCTCGCCTCGCGAGTATTCAGAGCCCCACAGGCCGAGTAAGCTCGGACCAGCAGGCGGAGCCAGCGGGACAGTTGGGTTACTTGGCGGAGCCAAGTAACCAGAGCGTAATCGGCGGAGCCAAGTGACCAGAGCGAAATTGGCGGAGCCTAATTCTTTGCTGTAACAGAGCACAAGTCTAGAACATCGCATAGATGAAAGGAGAGATCTCAGTTTCTAGATCGCTTGGCTCTTCGATCGCTTGCGACAAGCGATACAAAGGCTCGATTAACTGCTGCAATTCCACATGCTGCGACCAAAGTACTTTCAATTCGCTACGAAAGTCCTGAGCGTCCATCTCAACTATGGAAAAGCCGCCGTGGCGAGGCTGTTCCCAAAAACTATCGGCACGACCATGTGCCTGCGGCAAATCGTATTTCAGGGTCCGCAAATGCCGATCATAAAAATCGACGATGTGGCGATGTTGCGGTGAGGTGTTCCCCTTAGTCAAGTTCAAACTCCTCTTTCCAGGAAGTATCCGTTTCAACTTTAGGCTGCTCCGCTTTCCACAGCAGCATATCTTCTAACACCAGCAGGTCGATTTCCGTCCGCATGAAACAGCGATACGCATCTTGCGGCGTGCACACGATCGGTTCGCCGCGAACATTGAAGGATGTGTTAACGACCACGGCACACCCGGTTTTTTCTCGAAATTTGTGAATCACCGAGTGAAATTTTGGATGATCATGTTGATGCACAGTTTGCACGCGAGCGCTGTAATCTACGTGGGTTATCGCCGGAATATCGCTGCGCGGTTGGCGTACAATCTCTAGCATATCGTCAGGATCTGTACCCTGAATGGGCTTTCTTGGTAATTGTCGATCCTGATTCACATTTCCCACTAACAGCATGTACGGACTTTCAACGGGCAAGTCGAAATAATCTTTGCTGGCTTCGGCCAACACTGCTGGAGCGAACGGTCGGAACGATTCGCGATACTTTATTTTTAAGTTCATTGTCGTTTGGGTTTCAGCGTCGCGCGGGTCGCCAAGTATCGATCGCGCGCCAAGTGAACGAGGGCCGTACTCCATCCGTCCAGAAAGAAGTCCGACGATCTTACCCTTGGACAACGCATCGGCAATTTTGTCTGCCCACTCGGCAATGTCCGAAATCTCATGATATGGATAACCATATCGGTCCAAGAACGCTTTTACTTCGTCATTGGAAAAGGCAGGACCTAGATAGGAACCGGATTGCGTGTCGCGCGACGTGGGTGAATAGCGGCGTTTGGTTCCAAAGTGTTTGTGATCTGCAAATAGGGCGGCTCCCAAGGCTCCACCAGCATCGCCGGCAGCAGGCTGAATCCACAATCCATCGATCGATCCCGACTTTACCAACTTACCATTGGCCACACAATTTAGAGCCACACCTCCAGCAAGCACCAGATTTCGACTGTTAGTAATTTCAACAGCGTGTTTTGCGCAGCGGAGCAAAATTGTCTCCGTTACGGCTTGTATCGAAGCGGCTAAATTCATTTCACGACGTGTGATGCGTTGCTCAGGCACGCGCGGCGGCCCACCGAACAGTTGAGCAAACAACTCGTTGGTCATCGTCAATCCATCGAGAAATCCAAAATACTGTTCGTTCAAACGAAAGGAACCGTCTGATTTTAGATCGATCAAGTGGTCTAGGATGGATTGCGCAAATTGGGGTTCGCCGTACGGTGCGAGCCCCATTAATTTGTACTCACCAGAATTGACTTTGAAGCCGCAAAAATACGTGAAGGCGCTGTACAGCAAACCAATTGAGTGAGGGTAAATCTGTTCCGCGATCAACGTGATATCCTGATCAACTCCTTGGCTGATCGTCGTCGTCGACCATTCACCAACACCGTCCAGTGTCAGAATGGCCGCTTGGCGAAACGGTGAAGGATAGAAAGCCGACGCAGCATGGGATGCATGGTGCTGCGTAAATAAGACTGGGACTTGGCAATTGAGACTGCGCCTAACAATGTCTGCGACAAACGGCTTGACCCCCAGAGTATTTCGGGCGGCAACGCTCCATTGGTCTCTCGAGCGGGGTGCATGGGCAACGGTATTTTGGATGACACGATCGATGGTCAGTACAGGGTTATCGTAAAAAACGACAGCATCCAATTCGCTCGGTTCAATGAACGCTTCCCCCAAGCAGTAGTTAATAGCGAATTTGGGAAAGCGGGGGTCGTGTTTCTTCCTCGAAAAACGCTCTTCCTGCGCCGCTGCAACAATTTTTCCATCGCGCACCAAAGCTGCCGCTGAGTCATGAAAAAAACCAGAGATGCCAAGGACTGTGGCCATTAACTTGCCTCCAACATCTGCTTGAATTGCGGCTCAAGAACTCGCGCGATTGCCGAATGCATAAAAGGGGTTGGATGAACGTCGATCTTAAACCTCATGGCCCTTCGATCTTCTGCGGAGTATTTCAATAAGTCATCCAGTGGATCGAACCAAACCGCACCAGCTTGCTCAGCAAGTGTCCTTAGTCTCAGACGATATTCGCTCGGACTTGCGAGCCCTTCGACGTAGTGATACAAGGGTAATGGGACCAATAACACGCGTTGGGATATTTCACTAATCCACTGCGCAAGAATCGCGCGCAATAGCTGCCAACTCGGTGAGTCTTCGCTGGCATACTCTGGCAACGGCTGGATCTTGGTTATCTTTTGAATAGCCGATTTGATGGGTTGCCCCATACGATTGATCGTTCGGCGCGCGAATTCAAAACGTCCGCCACGTTCAAATCCCCGCAGTTGCTCGGAAGTCAATTTTTCTTCATCGAGTGGACGTGGATTCGGCGGATACTGATGCAGGACAAGCTTGTTCGACTCTAGCGTAAAGTAAGGCTTTTCCAGTGGAAAACTGTTGCCGTTGATATCTTCGAATTGACGAATACTGCTGTTGACTCGCCGAATGTTCTCGACTTGAACCACTAACACAATCAAGTCACACTCGATCGTTTTCGCCAAATCGCGATAAATCAAATAATGTTGGTCGGTCCCTGTGCCGGGTAATGAAAAATTGAACAGCTCCCAATTGCTGTGCTGCCGTTCGATCACCGAACCATAACAACCGACATCGCTGACTCCCATACCTGCGGAATACGAATCACCAAACAGTAAAATCCGTTTCTTGTCACTTTTGGCTATCGAAAAATCGTGCGACGAACGAAATCCCTGTGCATTGGTAGAAAGCAGGTATCCGCCACCTTCGTGCATGATGCGCGTTCGCAGATTCGGGATAAATGTATATCCCCAAGACGGATGATAGCGGTAAAGTTGGCGATTCATTCTAAACTCATCAGCTTTTGTCTTGTGCAGCTTGCGAAGGGATATTCGATAAGAGCGTACTGACGCGGCTGGCGAAAGTGGAGCCCATCATCCATGTACGTTACGCCCGCGCGCAGGTCATCTTACTTGCCTTCGACATGTACGACAATCGCACGATGCAGTGTCGCGAAGGGATTGCTTGCGTAAGCTAGATCGCAGAACGCCACCTGCACGGGTAGCCGAGCGATAGGGGCTGGTCAGCGATGTAAGTCGCATCGAGACCAATCGAGCTCGGACCGATTTCACATGATCCAGGTCGCTGCAAGATCGGCGCATTTACGCGATCCAGCGATCAACCACTTTGCCGGCAATGTCCGTTAAACGAAAATCGCGTCCTTGGAATCGATACGTCAGCTTGAGATGATCAAGACCAAATAGATGGAGCAAAGTGGCATGAAAGTCATTGATGTGCACTGGATCTTTAGCTACACCCCAACCAATTTCATCAGATTCGCCGTACACTTGGCCGCCACGAATTCCACCGCCGCTCATCCACAAAGTAAATGAAAAAGGATGATGATCACGTCCAGTATTTGCTTCGCGACCGTTTCGATTTTCGCCAAGGGGAGTGCGCCCGAACTCGGCGCCCCAGACAACCAAGGTACTATCCAGCATACCTCGCCGCTTGAGATCTTTGAGCAGCGCGGCTACCGGTTGATCGACTACCCAAGAATTATAGCGCAAATCTGCGTCTAGGTTGCTGTGCTGATCCCAGGCTTCGTAAATGATATTCACGAAACGCACTCCGCGTTCCACCATGCGTCGAGCCAGCAAACAATTTCGGGCAAACGTCAAATGTGCTTCGGCAACATTGCCCCTACCAGTCGCTTGCGGATGCTGAGCCCGCGCAACGCCATATTCATCCAAAGTGGCTGCCGACTCGCCACTCAAATCGATCAAGTCGGGGGCCGCCGATTGCATGCGAAACGCCAATTCGTAACTGGCGATGCGACTGGCAATCTCCGGATCGCGCATCGTTGAAAACCGCTGCTCGTTTAGCGACTTGAGGGAATCGAGTCCACGTCGCTGGACCTCGACCGGCAGCCCGTCGGGGTTTTGCAAATTCAAAACCGCTTCGCCCTGATTACGAAACAATACCCCCGCATGGTGCGAAGGCAGGAACCCACTGGACCATAATGAAGCACCGCCACTGGAACCCCGACCGCTGGTCAGAACAACATATCCGGGCAAATTCTGAGACTCGGTTCCTAATCCGTAAGTTAACCAACTGCCAATCGTAGGCAAACCAAACGAAGCTCGACCACAACTGAGCAACAACTGGCCAGGATGGTGATTAAATTGCTCTGAGTACAACGAGCGTACCATCAGGATATCATCAGCGCACGTCGCTAAATGAGGTAGGAAATCCGAAAAATCCATTCCACATTCGCCGTGTTTGGTCCATCGGCGCGGCGATCCCATTAAGACCGCACTTTCTTTCTTGATAAATGCAAAGCGAACTTTCTCGACAATCTCGGCAGGTAGTGGCTTGCCATGCAACTCATTCAACTTGGGTTTGGGATCAAACAAATCCAGATGGGAAGGAGCACCTGCTTGAAACAAGAAAATACAATTCTTGGCCTTAGGTGCAAAATGAGGTGCTGGCGCCTTTGCTCCCACGCTACCCTGAGCTAAACGATCGTCAGCTCGAGTTGGTGATATCAAGCCGTCAGAACTGAGCAGCGAACCTAATGCGCACAGTCCCAATCCAGACGCCGAACTGGTTAGGAATTCACGCCTCGCCGCTTCAGAGCTGTGTTTCAAGAATTCTGTCATAGTCTTCCTCTTCAATAGCCAGGTCAAGTTTTCAGATACGCGAGTCTGATTTTGCGGTCCAATGATCAGCGGAGTTTCTGGTGGTATGTGGCACGATATCTGGATTGTTTGTTTGCCACTTGGCGTTCCGATGCGCTGGGGATAACACTAGCTTTCTTGGTGCCATTCAGATTATCGGTTGGATGTGCATGACTAAACGATATTGGTGGGTTTTGTGGGGATATTTTGAGTCCACCGGCCGCACCCGTGTCGCGAAAGTTCGACCGGAATGATGGCTGGCATACGACATGTTCGATGCAATTTACGAGTCTGGCTATGTTTGCTTCACCTTTGACGCCGAGCCTCATACCCATGACGCGTTTGTGAAAGTGCGTCTTACAAGTTGTAGACTTCGTGGTATGTCGATTATATGATAATTCAACCACAGCCGGCATGATCAAGTCGCTTGCCGGAAAAGTTCCCGCCTATATAGCGAAACGACTGAGCGTTTCCTCGATACACGCAGTACTGCTCGGACCAGAACTCCAACACCAGGACGTTGCGTTTGTTCTAGGTCCATTGCGCAAGGAAAATGGATCCTACCTGGCATGATTTGCATGTCCTGTTTGATTGTGTGAGCAGTATCCCGCGTGCAGACAATTGACCTTCGAGAAAACGACACCGCGATTATGAGGTGAACGAGCAAGCCGACCGTTGTGGGTTGAATTGGTTTTCTTGTAGTTCAATCGATTGATGTGATTGTTCCGTACATTTCAAGGTGCATTTCTTTCTCGTTCGGAAGGTTCTACGTGCATGTCTGGAAAGCACTACACCCAAGACGAGATCGATCGGATCAAGGCATTGGCCGAAAAGGGACTAGGGGCAACGGCAATCGCCAAAAAACTGGGCAATCGGTCCCAAGGAGGAGTGCAAGGCCAACTTGCAAAACTGGGATTCGTCCACCCGCAGCGTTCGTCTTCGGCCATCGCTCGCCGATCGCGTCAGATGGATGCATTGCAGCACCGACAGTTCTGCGATTTCTTGCGAGAGAATATTCGACGCGCTCCGCCATTCG
>CAZVBC010000048.1:0-26344 GCA_964625155.1 uncultured Pirellulaceae bacterium | reverse complement strand
CCCATATCAGCAGCAGTCACTCCGTTCGGAAGTTTTTTAGAATTTGGCGCAGGCAACTCGTCGACAGTGATGGCAGGTACCAATTCTTCGCTGTTCGAACTTCCAATTGAGACCATGGAGTTGATCGTTGTGGGAGGGACATTGGTCGAATTCGCTGCTGAAGGCCGACGCATTTCGGCCCAAGCACTCAGATCCTGCCGCGTACGTTGAGGACTATTCGAGTCAGCGGTTTTCTGAGCAGCTATCGAAGTTCCAGGTTTCAACGCTAATGAAGGAACACTGTTTGGGGACCAAAGAACTGCTCCTGGTGTCGAGCCATTGGCGGCAGCATTGTTCCGTGATTGATCCGTACGGCCCGCTGTGTCTCGTTGGCTGACCATCAATCCGGTTGGTACGGACGCAGTGCGCGGCATCTTGTAGTTGCAGCTCGCTTCGCTTTTATTTTGAGCCAAGTCGGAACAGCTTAAGCGGACCCAAACCTCTCGGCACCTGCCCGGCGAAATCACGGCATGTCCACGATAGGTATCCCCTTGGCGATTAAATTCAGCGATATTCACATCGCTCCAGTTAGCTTCTTGGTCTATGCGATACTGAACCAGTACCGTTTGAGCGTCGAGATATTGCTCCTGGACTTCAAGAATGGCGATCAGCCTATTTGCGGAATCCAAGTCCACTTGGACCGACGTTTGTGGTTTGGTTGTATCGACAATGACTCGCATTGGCGGAGTTGTGCTATTAAACGAATTTCCAGAGGCGTCTTTGGTTTGGACACCGAATAGGTATGCTCCTTCGCTTGCAGCACGAAACTCAAAATACCGTTTGTCGCTAGCCAATTTGCTGTGTGACTGCCAACTGGCGCCATTATCAGCAGAAACAAACAACTGCACCTGGGCAGGTGGCGATCCACCGGGCTCAACGTTAAAAGGTATCTTAAACTGAGCGTACGGGAGAAAGAGCCAGCCACTTTGATCGGTGTCGGCCGCATAGTTGTACGACCGTTCAGTAAGTGAGGCGGCGGAATCCCCAACCTGCGCTGTCAAAAATGCGTTGGGGTTGAGTGTTACAGCCGCGGCGAGAGCCGCTCGCAGTTTACATATTGGCCTAGCCATCACTCACCGTAACCTATGAATAGGTACCAAAGCGTTTGAGTTCTGTTTGTGGACGATCGCTTTCTCCATCGGCTTGGCGACGGTGCTGGATTGAAGTTTTGTATCGGTCGTACCAGAAATTACGTTCGCCGTATAAAATCAACCGGCAAATTCAAGGTACTTTTGCTCAATGCTTGCAATTATCGAGTATGTCGACGCAAGCGAGCGCCTCTCAACTTCGGTCAATACAAGCAATGGAATATTATTTCGATGTCGTTGTCATCGGTGCTGGTCATGCTGGCACTGAGGCCGCTGCGGCGGCGGCTCGCATGGGTGCCAAAGTCGCTTTGTTGACGACGAACCTGGATACCGTCGGCCAGATGAGTTGCAATCCTGCGATCGGAGGTGTTGCTAAAGGCCAGCTTGTACGTGAGATCGATGCGCTCGGAGGCTTGATGGGGCAAGCCATCGATGAAACCGGCATCCAGTTTCGTTTGCTTAATCGGCGCAAAGGTCCAGCGATGCACAGCCCTCGCGCCCAAGCTGACAAAAAGGCTTATCAGTTTCACATCAAACGCATAATTGAAGAATATCCCAACCTCGAGCTGCGGCAGGAATTGGTGGAAGAGCTGTTGGTCGATGAATCCGCACATGGCAGCAAGCGTGTTTTGGGTGTCCAGGTGCGTGGCCCGGCTAAATTTCTGGCCCCGGCGGTTGTCCTTACGACGGGGACGTTTCTGCAAGCGATTATGCATACCGGCGAAGCCAAAACACCAGGTGGGCGAGCTGGTGAAGGAACGTCGGCAGGTTTGAGTGGCAGCTTAATACGGCTAGGGTTTCGGTTAGATCGATTTAAGACCGGTACTCCCCCAAGACTCAATGCGCTCTCGATCGATTACTCGGCGACTGAGTTGCAGCCAGGCGATGATCAACCTCAAGCGTTCTCGTTCTTGACCAGCCAATTACCTGCCCCACAGATTCCCTGTCATATCGTGTACACGAACACTCGAGTGCATGAATTGATTCGAGCAAACTTGCATCGGGCGCCAATGTACTCGGGCCAAATCGTTTCGCGTGGTCCTCGTTATTGTCCATCGATCGAAGACAAAGTGGTTCGCTTTGCTGAAAAAACGCAACACCAGTTGTTTCTTGAACCTGAAGGACGGTCGACCCGAGAAGTGTACGTGAACGGTATTTCGACTAGTTTGCCACGCGACGTCCAAGAGCAAATGTTGCGACTAATTCCCGGTTTGGAACACGCACAAATTATGCGTCATGGTTATGCAGTTGAATATGATTATTCGCCTCCCGATCAATTGTTGCCTTCCCTGGAAACCAAAATCGTTGGGGGACTTTTTCTAGCTGGTCAAATCAATGGTACGACCGGTTACGAAGAGGCAGCCAGCCAGGGACTACTTGCGGGTGCCAACGCCGCCCTACGCGTGGCTGGTAAAGAGCCCATGGTTTTGAGTCGAGATCAAGCATACATGGGTGTCTTGATCGATGACCTGGTAACGCGCGGCGTCGATGAACCCTATAGAATGTTTACCAGCCGTGCTGAATATCGTCTGTTGCTTAGGCACGATAATGCCGACCGTCGATTGACCGAATTAGGTTACCAATTGGGCCTGGTGTCGAGCAAACGGCTTGATCGGCTCCATCAAAAGAAGTCGGAAATCGCGACTGCCATCAAATTGCTGGAACAGCAGCGCATCGAGCACACTACCGGCGTCAAGTATCTTTGCCGTAGCGAAGTCAGTTGGGAAACCATGTGCCACCACATTCCGGAACTGAGGCAGTTCTCCGCTGAAATAGCTGAGCAAGTTGTACGAGATGTCAAGTACTCCGGATATGTCGATAGACAACAGGTACAAGTGGAACGCCAACGCCGTCACGCCCAGAAGAAAATCCCGCCTTCGTTTGACTACGAGAGAATCGTGGGATTACGTATCGAAGCAAAACAAAAACTAACGCGCATTAGACCGATCAGCCTCGATCAAGCGGGACGAATCAGCGGAATCACGCCAGCCGACTTGGCTTTGGTGTTGGTTCATCTCGAAGCCTCGGGTCAGTAATCTCCAAGCGGAGACGCTGTCCAAATTTGAGAATTCACCATTTGATGTAGCAAGGCGACGCCTTTCGAATTCTGCTGCGGCGCGGATAGGCAAGAGGCCAGCGAACGATTATAGTGCGCGAACGTTGTCATCAATTTTCAAATTGAATCGCATGGTCACGTATAAGGGTGTGAGCGAATGAAACGTCTGACTACCAAGCCGGGTTTCACATTGGTGGAACTGTTAGTGGTGATCGCTATTATTGGCGTATTGGTTGGTTTGCTCTTGCCAGCAGTTCAAGCTGCGAGAGAAGCAGCAAGACGTATGCAATGCAGCAACAACTTGAAGCAAATCGGCTTGGCGCTTCACAATTACGAATCCACGTTCAAGACCCTGCCCCACGGCTCGCCAAATTGTTGTGTATTAAATGGATTCAATTGGGCCGTGATGACCTTTCCATTTCTTGAAATGAATAACTTGTACAATTCGATGGATACCAACGGAAATCTGCGCAACACGCCAACCAATATTGCCGCAGCTCAAAACAATCGATATCCAGCTTGGATTTGTCCATCGGATCCGGCTGGCAGCATTCCACATATGCCGCGATTTGCGCGAGACAATCCATCACCTGGACACGGTCTTTGGTATACGGCGTCCATCGGTCCAACGCAAATGGACTCTTGTCCCTTCTGTCCCGCAGGAAATACTCCTTCGGATGCAAACTATTGCTGTCAGGGAAACAACTTCGGGACGAATGCTGGAAACGGTTATCCCGCTGGTAGTTTTGCAGGCATGTTTGGACGTAGTAACAAAGCGATCAAATTTGGTGCAGTTACCGACGGACTGTCGAACACTTTAATGGTGGGCGAAACACTACCGGGGCATTGTGATTTTCTGGGATTGTTCGCGCTCAATTTTCCAGTTACTGGTACGAATATCCCAATTAATACGATGGAATCCAACGTCGCCGGAGCAGCCGGGGCAAGGATTTTTCGCGCTGCCGGTTCAAATTGGGCACGTGTTTGTGGATTCAAGAGCATGCATACAGGTGGTGCCCAATTTGCAATGGGAGATGGCAGCGTACACTTTGTTTCGCTGACCATCGACTATCGAATCTACAATAATCTAGGTACACGGGCCGGAGGTGAACAGGCTCAACTTGAGTAGCTGTTCGGGTTCTCAGCCCAAAGTTTCGCGTACACACATTCGTAGATTTCAAGAGTGCATCAAACTGGAGCGGTGTTGTCATGAGCAGCCATTTCAACAAAATGTTCTATGGACTTATTTGTTGCGTGCTGGCCGGCTGCGGCAGCGATCTGCCACAGACGATTAAGGTAACTGGCAAAGTGACCTTCGATGGTGGACCACCGCCGGGTTCAGGTGTGGTGAATTTTCTGCCAATTGAAAGCGCCGCTGGTTTTCCGCTTCGGCCCGGCAACGGAGACTTCGGCAATGACGGAAGTTACTCTGCGTATACTTTTGAGCCTAACGACGGACTCATGCCAGGCAAGTACAAGGTCTATCTGGAATGCTGGGAAACGCCTCCCAATATGGAAGGCAAACCAGTCAAGAGCCACTTACCCAAGAAATATCAAGGAGCTGAAACCAGCGGCTTTACACTCGATATCGAGCCAAAATCTGGCGCGCAGACGTTTGATTTGAATGTAGTCACCAAATAACAAAGTCAGAATGTTTCTTGTGCTGCGATAGCCTTAAGGCGACAGCCAGTGCTTTATCACAGCCTAATTTTGGGGATCGGAAGCGCGAAACTTCGGCAGAACCAATTGAGATGAGCCCTTTGAATAGCGGCTCGGTAGGAACCTTGCTCTCCCGTTTCTGCGAACTCTAATTCTTAGAGGGTGATTGAGGACTAATTGGCTGGCACGTTGTACATGCTCTGCATTTTCTCAATCCCCTTGCCGAGTACAATCCTCCAATTGTTCAACAGAACAGAAGACGATTCCTTGTCATGTTTTTGCACTGTTTCGATTAGCGCTTCGATCCAAAATTTGTACATGTCGGGAGCGATGTCAAGCCTCGCTTTGCAGTGGCTTTTGCCTAACTTGTTCACTGCGTTTTCAGCAATAGTGGATCCCATATAAAACATGATCATGAAGGAAATTCCTTCACGCAGCAATTGCTTCTGACGCGACATTTCGGTGTTGACAAACTTTGCGCCAATCAAGGGTGACTTCTTCGTGAAATTCGCGTAGAAGTCGTCGAAAAATTGAGGCGAAACACTGCATCGTCCAAGACTCTGTTTTACTAACTCACCAAGGTTCGCTTGAGGCTTGGCAGTTGCAAATTTCGGTGAAGCGGTTGTGCCAATGCTCATGATCTCTCTCCAGTTCAATTGAAAATGCTGTGTCTCTTCCCGGGACCACACATTTTGGTGCCAGTTGACGAACACTAGGTTCTGAGCTTTTGCTTGTCAAAATAAAACTGGATGAATCTATCCACAGAGTGGTCGGTGAGCCTCATTGTCACAGTTGACACTCAAAGATTTGAGGTCTTTGTGCGAGAATGCACACACGCGCATGTGGCTTTGAATAACTGAAAACCCGACCGATAAAATTTGCGGCCTACGAAGGAAATGCTGGCAAGAAAAGCAAACAGTCGCCAAGCGAGCTGAAGGAATTGGCCAATTTTCTAGTTTTTAAGCAACACTTTGCGACTTCACACGATAAAGCCAAGTATGCATGAGTGAACTAAACCGAGTGCGATGTTTGTTGGAGTTTGGTTTGGACATGCTTCAAGCAACTACTTATTGGAGTGAATAGGAAATGACTGCATTGCTGAGGGTAGGCTCTACGGGTCCCGAAGTTGTTCAACTGCAAAACGACTTGAATCGCGCACTTGTTCCAAGCCCTGGTCTGGTGGCGAATGGCACCTTTGATGCCAGGACGGCAGCGGCGGTACGTGATTTTCAATTACAACGCAGGATTGGCGCTGATGGAGTTGTGGGACCGATCACACAATGCGTTCTCAGAGGTGGCCCACGTCGAGCCCCAACAATTCATTCAGTTCGGCTGATCGCGCAGCCGACTCCGATGACCTGCTGGGCGGCCGCTACTGCCATGTTAAAGAACTCGACGGTCAACGCTGTCACTGCCGCAACTCCACCAGAATTAATCTCAGCCAGCGGAGGAACTCGAAATTTCTCGGTTAGCGCTGACAACGTTACCGGCAACCAGCAATTTGCTCGAGCTCACAATCTCTGTTACCACCCACCGCAATCTTGGAGCGTTGCCGGTTTGAAAGGTCTTATTCAAAACAGTCCAGTCATGCTATCGATGTTGTGGCAAGCCAGCGAATACGCCGCAGGCAGAGGTTCTTCAGGGCATCGCGTTGTGATATTTGGTATCGATACGGATGACGATCCAACCGGCCAAGGGACGTTATTGCATATCCATGATCCTTGGGCGCCCAATGTCGGCAGGACCTATCAAACGAGTTACTATAAGATAGTCAACGATACGCCATGTATGACCTACGGCGTCTTTACTCGATGACCGCTGCAGCAGCAACAATTGGTCTGGCACCAGCACAACTTCCAGAATATATCGGTCAGCTTCGGCAATCGCCAAGCGTATGGCGGTAAGCTGAATCCCGCAGGTTTATCCGATCAACGTGCGGGATTCGACAAGAACGATTTCTAACACTCAGGGCCGATCAGCGAGAAGTGTCGATTTTTGAATCGCGATAAGATTAGGACTTCTTGGCAGGGGCTGGCGGTTTTTCTGACGTAGCTTTTGCAACGACCGCTTTGTCAGCTTCAGCCCACTGTTGCGAGTCAATAATCTTTAGTCCATGTTTTCGAGTTGCAACGGCAATCTGCTTACCGTTAGGTGAGAGAGAAATTCCCCAAATGCCGCTGGTCGCAACTTCGGTTCGAGCAACTGGTAACATCACGCTGTAATCAGCCACTTCGACCTTTCCGTTCATGCAGCCGGCAACTACTAGGTTGGAGTTGGGGACATGGATTAAGCTCGTCACCCAATCTGAAGTAACCGCGATCGATCCAAGTAATTTAGCACTCGGGACATCCCACAACTGAAGTCTGCGATCCGCACCTCCGCTGATCAATCGCGAACCATCGGGTGAGAATACGGCAGCCCAGACTGCTTCGTTGCCCCGTTTCAGTGTCGCCAAAGTCTCTAACTTCGGCCATGATAGTATTTTAACTGTACCATCACCGGTTGCGGCAGCGATTTTGTCACCCTGGGCACTGAGTGCAATGTCAAAAATTGCGGCAGTATGGACATCTGCGCGGCGCACCTCTTTCAGGTCGACCAACGATAATACAACCAGTTTGCCATCTTCTGTTCCGGCGAGTAATTCACCGAAAGTAGGCGATTTGGATAGTGCACGCACCCATCGCATCGTCGATTCGAATTTCTTTGGTGCACCAGAGCCATGCAGAAACAGCTCACCTTTATAATTGCTGGCTACGACGTTTGCGCCACCTACATGCAAGACACTCCAGATCGAAGTTTCTTGTTCACCGATTTTTTCTAACTTAGCCGGGTCGGCAGAGTTCGCTTTCACCAACTCAGCCGGACGAAGCAACAACCCTTGCGGCTGTGAGGCGACCAAGTCGTTATCGCTGGTCCACACGACGTCGGTCAACCACGGACCAGTCCCGACTTTTGAATCTCCCTCGGACTTGGCTGTCGCCGGGGAAGCTTTCTCTCCCTCAGCGTATGCCGACCATGCGGTTACCGACCAGGCAGCGATGCCAAGCGCGATCAAACTTAGGTTACGCAATTTCATGTTCCAAAGCTCTCGGTGGGTTCAACGTGTGAGGATGTACCAATGTGGTATCCCTAGATTGTATTTGAAATTCTGCCGACATACAAAACCCCAAAGGTGTCTTGACGCGGCAGAGGTACTATTTTCTCACCATTGCATTTGTGACATTGATCTACGGCTTCGCTCCCGGCGGTCGATAGGCGCGAATGCGTTGCTCGTTGGTAGTTAGCCTGGGACCATCGATCAAGTCAATGCAGTAAGGAATTGCGGGGAAAATCGCGTCCAAACACTCGCGAATCGCGCGTGGCTGGCCTGGCAAGTTGACTACCAATGTGGATTTGCGGATACCAGCAGTCTGTCGCGACAAAATCGCCGTAGGGACTTTTTCCAGGGACACCTTTCTCATCAATTCTCCAAACCCAGGTAGCATTTTGTCGCATGCTGATTGAGTTGCCTCGGGCGTGACATCACGCCGCGCGGGTCCGGTTCCGCCAGTTGTAATGACTAGCGCACATTGCTGGACATCAGCCAACTGGATAATTGTGTCAGCAATCAACTCAACTTCGTCCGGGATCACGTGGACCAACGGTTCCCAACTGCAAGACAAGACCTCGGACAAGTACTCGTGAATCGCTGGCCCACCGCGATCTTCATATTCACCTCGGCTGGCACGATCGGATACCGTAATGATTCCGATCCGGATTGTTCCGGCTGACATGAACTGCCTACTTTCGTCTGTCGGAGGGCTTGAGATACTTGGAAAAGAAATTGTCTATGCGGTCGAGTTCTTGGTTAAATTTTGCGCCGCCGTGGCCTCCGTCGGTAATGGTTACCATCGTTGCATCCACACCGGCTTTGGATAGAGCCTCAGTAAGCAATTCGCTCTGCGAGATGGGCACTGTTTTGTCTTTATCGCCGTGCATGATCAAGAACGGGCAATCTCCGCTCGATACATGCTGTAATGGGCTCGCAAGCTGCGCCAGTTGAAGTTTGTCTTTCGGTTCGCCACCCAGCAGTTTTGTACGAGTGGGTTTCGACCCCACTGTCATAAAATCGGTCGGGCCGAACCAGTCGACAACCGCTTGCACCGAACTCGAATGCTCCAAGTTACCGAGCTTACCTTCGAGCTCTCGGTGACCATTGGTAACCCCAAGTAGTGCTACTAAATGACCGCCGGCGGATGCCCCCCAAGCTCCAATGTGCTGCGGGTCGAGACCGTACTGCTGTGAGCGAGATCGCAGCCAGCGAATTGCGGCTTTACAATCGTGGATCTGCGCGGGAAAGATAGCGTGTTGACTAAATCGATAATTGATCGCCGCAACTGCATATCCACGCAATGCCAACGGTACAGCGGGGCTACGCGACTTGTCCCCCGCTGCCCAACCTCCTCCGTGTACCCAGAGCACCACAGGGACGGAGTATTCCGCGCCCTTTGGCAAGTATAGATCCAATTTTTGGCGAGGATGACCGTTGGCAACATACTCAAGGTCGGCAATCATCTGCACACCCTCGGGTACTGCCGGCGTTTGCGTTTTCACTTGAGCAGTTGTAAACGACGTCATCGTGAGAACTCCAAACACGAGCAACAGCATTTGAAAAAGCATCTTATACAAAGTCATTCCCTCTTGGGCGAACTTCGATTTACCGCATCTAACTCGGTTTGCGATCAAGCGATAATTCATGATACCGTCCTGACTCCCAATCCGAGAATTGGTCGCCGTAATGGGATGACCCGGGATTGCCAGATTGGCTTTGAGCGTCAACGGCATAAAGTTTGTTGGTCGACAAGTCTGCGATCAAACGATACCCGGCCCCTGACGTTGCCAGCCAAGTCAAGCTGCTGCCAGTGTTACAAACCGTCATCATGTCGCCCTTGGCGGGTTGATTTCCGTGAGTGAGCAATTGACCAAGATCTCCTCGTATGGCTAATACGTGCGTGAGCGGCATCAAATGCAATCGGCCCCATTTCCATTCCGCTATGTCGTTTCCAAATTGCTCAGTCAAATTGTCGAGGGTCTGGCGGAATACTTGGATGATCAAATCAGTCCGTTGATTTTCACCAAACCAACCGAATCTATCCTCTGCCAAAAGGCGCCCGGCAAAGGCTTCCATCTGTCTAGCCACTAAGTCGTTCGCATCGAGCTTCAGCCGCACTCCTGCCGCCGCTCGCGTCCACAAAGTGTAAAACACGTTGAATATCGTGGGAGCCACCAAATCAACTTCAATACGACAATCCCATTGCCTGAGAACTTCGATCGCTTGAGATACCGTTTTCGAATTTCGAAAGTCTTTATCGTTCGAGTTTGCCAAAACCGATACTAAAGGATCACGACATTCCAGCGCTCGCAGCGATAACGTATCGTGTTGCATATGTCGAAAGTCGTCGACAGCAAATCCTGGCCGTGTGCCACGAGCTTGGTCGGCAAGATGGGTTTCGATCATCTGGCGGATCCGTTTTCCTCGGTACCCACTGGTCCAAGTCCCAAATAATGGATAAGGATAGTCATTCCCTGCCAAGCGGTTGTTGGCCGTCGCCATCCATCCTCGGTCCGGATCGATTGCATGAGGCATGTGCTCAAATGGTATCAACCCCAGCCACTGGTCGTCGGGATCCCAGCCCTTGCGAAAACCTCGCTCGTTTTTTTTCCGCAGCGGAATTCTGCCCGCGCTTTGCATCGCAATGCGACTATGCACGTCGGCGATTACCAAATTAAATGTAGGTACATGCCAAGGGCGAAGCGCTTCGCGAAATTCCGATACATTATTGGCTCTGTCCATGGCCAGCAAAGCAGTCAACCAACCGCCCTGGTAGGCCCCCAGCCATTTCAGTGTTACAGGATGGGGTTCGTCACCAACCTTCGGAAGAATCTCATTTACAACTGGTCCGTTTCGTGAAAATCGTATGCGTTTCGCAATGGGCGATTGACCGCGGACGATGATGTTCTCAGTCAGCTCGCGTGCCGTTTCCCAGCGACCATCGTATTCAAAGCAATTAGGATGCTGGGGACTCGTTCGTTCTTGGTACAAATCTCGCTGAGAACAAATGTTGTTCGTTGCGCCCCAAGCAATTTTTTCGTTACGTCCAAACATGATTGCCGGTATGCCGACGTATGCCATACCAGCGACGTTAAAGTCACCTCCGCAAAGCCGTGCTTCGTACCAACACGATACAGCTTCGAATGCGATATGCGGATCACTAGCAACCAGAGGCAGTCCAGTGCGACAATGCCGACCAGCGACTACCCAGTTATTACTCCCGGTCCCCTCTGGATCGCCGGTTGCCTGCCCCACGGCTTCCAATTTCGATCCATTTACGTGGCCACTGACTTGTGGCGACAAGAGATCGCGATAAGCTTCGGGTGGCACGATCGCTTCGTCATCAGCGCTGGCCAAACAGAATTCCTGGAATAACGGGCCGTCACCCAAAATCCGACGTGCATGTTCGGGAACAGCGATCACTGGAAATCGTCCAGTCAAATACCAACGAAACTCACTTTCGATCGCTAAACAATCGACCACTGACCAAGGCTCGGGGCGATAGTCGAGGAGCGCAAATTCGATCGGCAAACACGCTTCCACATGTTGCATCCAAGCATTGATACCCTGACTGAATTGGTCCAGCAGCCCGCGAGTTTCCTCAGGCAATCGTTGTAGCTCTGCTTGGGCAATCCGATTCAGTCCCACCGTCCGAGCAACCAAATCGAATTGCCAACCATCTTGGCCCAGGATTTCAGCTAATTTACCAAGCCCCTTGCGGCGCAAATAATCCAATTGAAAGAGCCTGTCTTGTGCCATGGCGACACCAAATCCGAACCACAGATCTTGATTCGAGCGAGCAAAGATGTGTGGTATTCCGAGCTTGTCTCGCTCGATCGACACGCCGCTGCGCCAGGACGAGCCGGCCGCTGCTTCGATGATCTGGGTGCGTTGGGTTAACTCATTTTTCCACCGAACATCGAACTGAGCACGCGTCCAATTCTCCGTTTCACAGATTTCATCGATTCGCTCCCCAATTCCAAGGCGGCGTAATACAGATGTTCCAAGCAACTCCATCGTGGTCTCCCCTGGTGAAATGTGGATCGAATCAATTAAGACATCTTGGCAATAAAACAGCGCTGCTCAGTGACATTCGAAACTTATTCGTAATGCCGAAGTGCCATGGGTAATGCCAGCTAATTATTGAAAGCCGGTAATTGTAATAGAACGCCCCGAGATTTCGAAGCCACATCTAATCACTGCAATCTAGACTTTCCGCATGATTGTCCAGCTCAGTATGCAACCGAGATGCTGCAATAATGGCGACTATAAAACTGATCGAGCTTTCTCGCAGCTCAATCCTAAGGATCGAAAGGGCGACGCTCCTGCTGAATCACTGCGCAGCGGCTCGGTAGGAATCTCGCTCTCCAGCTCTAGACATCATTTTGGAACTATGCATGCGGATTTCGGGAGGGCGACGCGGGCGACGCTCGTGCGGAGCCTTCATGCGCCGCCGCACATCGTCCCTCGGTGGGCCTCGCGATCTAAACACTAAAATGATGCGTCGGTCGGTACCAACTTAAGCGCAAGTGCCAAAACTCAAAGACGACTTCGGCAGCCGAAAGAAGTCCCCCCGGATGATCCTTTCGACTGCCGAAGACGATTGCACGTGAGTATTGAGTTGCGTCGGCCGGTTCTCTATGCCAAACCCGCTCGCTCTTTCGGATCGCGTAAGCCGTGAGCCAGTTTGGCGAGTGCTTCAGTCTCGATTTGACGAACGCGCTCACGGGTCAAACCGAGCTGAGTGCCGATCTCCTTCAAGGTATGCGATGTGGTATCGCCTAAACCAAATCGCATTCTAAGGACGGTCGCTTCGCGTGAGTCCAGAGTTTCGAGTAATTCAAGCACCGTGGCCAGAACGTCGTGATCCAGCAATTCTTCGTCTGGGGCTTTGCGTCGCTCGTCCATGACCATCTCGCCCAGCGTCCAGCCCGCATCGACTTGGTCGCTTTGCGGCGAACTGTTGTAGACATGGATAGCTTTCTTGATGATCGGCAATTTTTTCTTCGCAACACCCAAGACGCGTGCAATCTCTTCGGGAGTTGCGGTGCGTCCTAGCTCTTCGGACAATCGAGCCGACGCCCGGCGCCATTTGCTCAATAGCTCGACCATGTAAGCTGGAATGCGGATTGTCTTGGCTGAATTAATCAGCGCTCGCTTGATCGATTGTTTGATCCAATAGCTAGCATAGGTGCTAAATCGCGTACCCATCCCAGGATCAAATCCTTCAACTGCACGCAATAATCCTAGATTCCCTTCCTCGATCAAATCTTGTAACGACAATCCCTTACCAACGTAGCCGCGAGCGATATTCACGACCAATCGTAAATTGGCTCGTACCATTCGGTCGCGCGCTCGGACGTCTCCCTCGGCTATCTGCCTGGCCAAATCGCATTCGTCTTTGGCGGATAATAATGCAGTTTCATTAATTTCGCGCAGGTAAGTCTCCAATGGAGACTGCGGCTGGCCATCTTCCTTGCTCTGGCGTCGTGCACTTACCCGCAGCTCCTCCTCCTGGGAACAGCTCCAATCATCCAGGTAATCGGCGGCTTCGGACATATTATTTCGTTTAGGGCTGGTGGTTGAGACGTTCGGAAAGTGCCTATTAGCGCTTGCCGTAATTTTCTGACACACGTAATGCTATCGTCCCAGCACATGTACCCGGTCGAGCAATTGTGAAGAGTTACCGCTGGGAACGAATTTTCCGTTCAGGGACCCTTTGTTGGCTAGCGAGATGCTGACGTCGACACCGACTCATGTTCCGACGAACTCTAATCGGACCGACTCAAATTCGGCGAACAAATTTCGCATCACATTAAACCCAACCATCAAAAAACCACCCAAGTGATACTGCTATTTCCTCGTTTTCAGAAAAAAACTAAAGTCGCCCAAGTTGGACAGTTAGTTTCTAGCAAATGAGCTCATGCTCAGAAATTAGGCAGACAAGTCGGTGCCTAAAAAACTAGCTTGCCTGCTCGCGAGTTGTGCATGCTCAGGGAGTTGGTTGTAACTGCTAGCAAATACAAGACTTACGTCGAGGCTATTGCTTGCGTTTGATAATCAAGGGTGTGTCGGGTCGCAGGATGACCTGACGAAAAGGACTTTAATCGAACTGATGTCGAGTGAGGAAGATATGAATTTACCTACAGCTATTGCAGCAGAAACTACTACCATCCAACAGGATGAAAGCTTCGGCCAGACAGAACAGGAAACCCCCACCTTCGGCCGAACGGAAATCGTCCATAGCGGTGCCGCTCCTGAGCCCCAGGATCCCAGTGCCACGGCTTTCAAGTTGGCGCAGGATCTCAAGAATTTTGAGTCCGTCGCCTCAAAAATTCGGTCGGAAATGAATATTGGCGAAACCTTCGAAGAACGTTGCCAACAAGCGTTTAATATTTGCAATGACCTCTTTGCACATGCGCCCATTTGGGTCTGCTTCTTCCGTGAGACGCTGGCCGGCGGCGGAATGGTTCGTGCTCTCTTTGCCGACGAAATGGAATACGCAGATTTCTTGTGTACTGATGCGTTTTCGCAAATCCAGCAAATGCTCACTGCGCTGCGATCGCGGGACCTTCCGGAAAATGATCCGAACGACCCACAACGTATGATTACCGTTCGGCTGCCGAAGAGCCTTCATGAAGCTCTGTGTGATGAAGCAGGTCGTCTGAACATAAGCATCAACAAGCTTTGCATCAGTCGCATGCTTCAGCAACTGGATCCGAAGATGATTCCTGAACCAACCACCAAGCCAAGAGGTCGCAAACCACGCACTCGCGAACAAGCCGCGAGTTAAGTTTTCTTGGCTGCTGAATCCCGCTCCTCTCCGAATAGTTTCGCTTCGGAGAGACGAGGAATAATCAACCGAGGGGTTATTGTTGATGACGAGCGTGGCCAGTCTAGGCTGCGCTCACAAGTGGGGGTGCTGAATTCTCGGCAGTGCTCTTCAATGCTAGCATTTGGCTTGCGACGGCTTTCGCAAAGGCCAAAGCCGTTGGTTTAGTTTTCAACGGGAATGACCTGGACAGGCGCCGCTTGTACCTCAAAGTACATGGATTGTTGTTTGAGCTCATTACCAATCCAATTAACCAGCTCTCGGGCTCGCGCCAATTCCGATGCATCGCAGGCGACTGACAGTGTATAACTTGTTTCCTCATACATGACGCCGTCGTGTCCGATCCAAATCCCGCGGCCTGGACCGTCAAGCGACGCTCCACCAAATTCGTCAGCGATGCGCCGCATGATCGCTGCTAGCTTGTCAGGTGAGATCGGTGCCCCGTCATTCCAATGTGTCGGAATTCTCGTGACCCATTTTTCTTTGCCTCTGTTTGAGTTGCTCGGAATTGTAGACTGAACGCCCGTGACATTTTTTGCTGCGCCCAAGCGTCCAGCAGCCGCATCTATTACTATCGATTGGCCATTCAAGGTGGTCGAATTGGTCGGCATACCTGCCTGGACGAAGCGTTCTTGAGGCTGCTGCAAGGATCGAAGTTTTTCCTCGAGCAAAGAAGTTTGGCGAGCCAACTGTTCCAATTGCTCGCGCATTTTTTGGGTTTCCAATGCGACTGATGAGGGGCTGGAGTCGGCACAGCCACCGAGAGCTGCCCAAAATGCGCAAAATACACCGCTTGCCAAGTGCCGCCAACTGAGCGCCCGTGGCATCCTGGGAAACCTCACGCAGCAAAAGTCTCGCGCGACAGCCTTAATGTAAAAGCCAATGGTGAAATGGCACTTCTTCATGACGCTTGGCAATACCTAACAACTCCGTTGAGCTCTCAACATTGCGGCTTCGATCTCGCGTTGGATTACCGGGAGTGGATTGAGAGGCTCGCGTGAATTCTCACAGGGAGTGACCTCGTTCGTGCGTGGGTTCCAATGGACTGGTCCATAGCGAGCTGGCGTTGACTTGCCAATGAGTATGTTGCCCAATGCATCACCTTGGTTGTAGTGCCAGAACTCGAATGGGAAGTGCACAAAACCATGTTCCTCCATCATCGCCGTGATTTGCAAGCGGTTTTCCAAAGCCTCGGCTTCGACAAATGGCGATCGCATCGGCGTTCGTTCACTCATTTCCAAGTATGGGTTTCCACGCCATACTTCGCTCCCATCGGACTTTCGGAACACCGAAATATCCACTGCCGAACCCGACATGTGAGTGCCGATCTTTGGAATATTGGCGATCAGAACAATGGCCCGCCGAAACACAAGTTCGACGGGTGGAATCTGGCCGCCGTTCTCCCAGATGCATTTTTTCAAAATGGCATCAAACAATTCCGTTTTGCGCACCAATTGCCCCTGCATTTCCAGTGATCGGTAGCCATCTTCGATTTTCAAAATCCAGCCGCGAGCATTCATAGCTCGTCCAATAGCCATCAAATGTTCGACCAAGCCACGGCGAATATAAAAAACACGTTCGAGCTCACCAGCGATCTTGGACGTCGAGAACAACATCTGGACTCCTTGCCGCGCAGCTTCTTCGGGAATCGAAGCAAACGGCTCGCCACATTCTTCGACAGGAAAATCGAGGATTTTGCCTACCAATTCATAGCCAGCTTGTAATTGCTCGGCCCAATAGGCACGCCTGGCTGCGTCATTTGCTGGTGTCATGTTCTCTCGCTTTGCTGTCGTACTGGGATCATCAGACTTTGATATAGTGTTGCTACTTCGTTTTGCCAGGAGCATAGCATATGCGGAAGTTGTGGCAGCGGAATTACACCACTAGGAAAAAATGCAATTGTCCCGAACATCCCTGTTTATCACTTGCTCAATTGTCATGGCAAGTATCATACTGCGGCTTCCGCCAATGTTGCACCAGCCTGGGCGAGTGGACGAGGAGTGTTATGCAATACCTGGATTGACAATTCTGAAAACGGGCTTGCCGCAATTGCCCCACATGCCGTCACGCAATCCGGAAAGCATGTTCTACAAAGCCGATGAAGTTTTGTACTCAGAACCGCCACTTTTTTTCTACTTTCAAGCTTGTTTTTACGCACTATTCGGACCCAGTTACGCAGCTTCGCGCATTGTTTCCATCGTTGCCGGTGGCATAACGCTGTTCGCGGCCGCATGTCTTGCAAGACGATGGTCCAATAGCGACTGGGCGGGATACTTCACGGCAGCATTTTTGGGACTAACAAAGTGGTTTTATTACGGCATTATCTTGGCTCGTCCCGACATGTTGTGTACTTGTTTGGGAATTGTGGCGATTGTATGTACCGACAATTGGTTAAGATCTCGAAAAACCAGATGGCTGATTGTGATCGGTACGCTGATAGGGCTCGCAGGTTTAACGCTGCCTTTGGCGCTGGCGATCGCAGTACAAATTGCAGGTTGGATTTGGGTTGTCTCGCGAGGAGTCAGTAGGTGGCTCAGCCCCAGCATCGTGGCTGGTGTTTCGATCGCAGTATTCGCAACGTGGCTGATCCAAATTGCTGTTGCGCCCGAAGTATTTCGCCTGCAGTTCTACAATCAGTTTATCGACAACAAGCTGCTGGTCATGAACGATACCAAGCCGCCCGGCTGGGCTGAATTGGTTGGGATGTCCCTGTGGTCCAACCTGCGAGCGCTGGTGATGTACAAGGGAGTATACCAGTTTTTGCTGGTGGCGATTCCTGTTGTGATTGCAACCGGGTACGCGATCATGCGCCGCGATTCTGGCGTGTTAAAAGCTTGTTGCTTGAGTTGGTCAGCTTTCGTTATTCTGAGTTTGTTGGTCGGTCGCGCGCACCATCCAGGTTACTGGGCATATTTAGGTACACTACTGGTCATCAATCTAAGTGTAGTTGCCACAGTTTTATGTCGTTGGTTGGTTGGACATTATGGACGCTGTGCACAATGGTGCATCGTCGTCAGCGGACTGATTGTCGTCTTAAGTTTGTTGCCGGGCTCTGGCGCACGGCTTTTTCCAGTGTATTTGCAAAACTGGTATCAAACAGATTATCAGGTTGAAGAGTTCGCAAAGATCGTGTTGGCTGAAATTCCGCCAGACGCGACTTGTTTGGTTGACCGCGAATTAGTGTTGAATTTCATCGCCGCAGGTCGCAAGACGCTGGCGCTGCCAGTTTTCCCGATCTTCTTTGATCCAACCGGCTACCATTACGATTATGCGATCGTGGGCAGAACGGGCATGGAAGTCAACGTCACTGAAAATTTTAAAGGCACATTGGTAAAATCAATCGGTCGAGAAGCCGACGAGTTCGCATGTTTTGTGAGAATCTATCGGCGGCAATAACCAACATGATCAAGGAACTCGGCAGGCATCAATAAGTTCCCAGTTAGCTTTATGCTTGTCCGATCTTCATCAGCAAGTGTTTCGCTATCTGTAAGCGATTCGGAAAACACGCAGTCCGATATTAGAGAAATCGGACGACGGGGCACAGTTCTTAAGCTCGAACAATATAGTCGTAGCGGTGAACGCAAACTGTACGCGCGGCCCGATGGGCACGCGGTTAAACAATTTCGCTGCGGCGACTTGGTTCTTCGTGCATCGTGTGCCCTTATCAAAAGTGGCGCTGTCGGATTATTGCTTGTTGGACAGTTCAAAATTCAAATGGAATGTCCAGCGGCTGAGGAGTAATCGAGAGACCAAGTTGACGATGCCTAGTGTAAGAATACCCAGCAAAGTGCTGGCGACGACGGCTGCCATTACCTTATCGGTTCGGGCCAATCTCTGCCACTGAGTAATCACGGCTCCCAGCCCTGCGTAATCTGAATTGCCGTAGCCAACAAACATCTCCCCTACGATCGCACCAATGACCGCCAAACCGGCGCTGATGCGCATGCCCAGTACCAAGTGGCTGATCGCTGACGGAATCCTCAGCTTCCACAGAACTTGCCACCTGGTTGCTCGATGCAGCCGAAACAGATCCAGCAGGTTTTGATCGACCGACGTCAAGCCGGCCGTTACGTTGGAAATAATTGGAAACAGGCTGATAATCATGGATACTTTGACAACCGTACCAAAACCGTACCCAAACCAAGTAATCAACAACGGAGCGATTGCGATTATGGGCACCGTCTGTAAAAAGATCACATATGGATAGAATGCCGCGCGGATGCGCGCTGATTGGCTGAATAGGATCGCCACTACGCTGCCCGCCGCAATACTCATTCCCAGTCCATAGAACGCTGCCCTTCCGGTTGCCCAAACTGCCTTAATCAACGCAGCTCGCTCGGACCATGCAATTGACGCAACGCGCGCCGGGCTTGGCAGAATGATCGGTTCAATTTTCCCAATCACTACGCTGACATGCCAGATTAATACAACCATTACGAAGACCGCGCAAACCCAAATCAAATTGCGCCAGTTGTCGATCGAGAATCGCGAATTCCCAGTCATGGAGCAACCTCCGCCAGCAAACTGGAAATCCGTCCATACAACTGAGCAAATTCCACGCTCGAACGGACCTGGCGAGTGCGAGGTTGTGGCAGGTTATTAGGACACACCGACGCGACTTTTCCGCCTCCTAAGATGGCGATGCGGTGACTCAAATACAAAGCTTCGGCAATGTTATGAGTAACAAATAAGATGGTTCTTGCCCGCCGTTGCCAAAGCTCCAGCAGCAACTCGTTCATGCGAGTGCGCAACATGTCATCCAGTGCTGCGAAGGGCTCGTCCAGCAACAAAACTGATGGATCAGTTACCAAAGCTCGAGCCAACGAACAACGCATCCTCATGCCACCCGATAATTGGCGCGGGAATTTTCTCCAATCAGCCTTTTCTAGTCCAACATTGATCAGGGCTTCTTCAATTTTCAAAGCTACTTCAGCTCGCGAGCCTCGCCTCCCCTCAATTTCTAATGGCAAGCGTACGTTCTCCCAAGCTGTACGCCAGGGCAGTAACGTGGCGTCTTGAAATACATACGCCAAATCACCGCAGCGTTGCTGTGGCCGAACACCAGCCATCGTAACACCAGCCATCGTAACCGCGCCGGACTGAGGCGTAACTAGCTTTGCAACCGTCCTCAATAACGTGCTCTTGCCACACCCGGACGGACCGAGCAAGGCCACGATCTCGCCCGCCGAGACAGCTAAATCAAGACCGTGTAAAATCCATCTGTCCCGCGAGAAGCCGACTGAAATATTTGTAACCTGAATACTGGCGGCCCCAGCGATCTCAGGCATATCAACCGAGCCCATAGAAAGCTTGAGCATTGTCATGAAATAACTTTTTCTGTTCGGCCAATGGGCGTTGGCCAACTATTTCCTTGAGTGCCTGAACCCATTGAGAAAAGCTGGCCCCCAGTTTACAGACCGGCCAATCCCCTCCAAACATGACTCGATCCGCTCCAAAGGCATCGAGGCAGAAGTTAATCGCAGGCGCTAAATCGTCCGATTTCCATCCCTCGGGTGCTCGCGCGACGATGCCCGAAATTTTGCACACCACGTTCGATCTTGCGGCCACCCTTTCCAAATCTTTCTTCCACTGATCGACCGAATGAGTCGGAGCGGAAGTTTGGCGACTTTTCGACATCCATGCCTTCGGGTCGGCATTGCCACAATGGTCCAAAATGAATCGAGTATGTGGACAGCGTTCTGCCAGTGATGCTCCATCAGCCAGTTCGGTAGGTCGCATGCACAAATCAAAGCTCTTGCCCATTTCGCCAAGCAATTGTATCGACTTTACGAACTGCGGCTCCAAGCACAAACCACGGTTTGCTGTGGGAACATGCAGCACCTGCCGTATTCCTTTGATCGCGGAATTCTGGCGGAATCGTTCAATATATTGCGCAAACGCGGGGGAATTCGGCCGTCCTGAAATCACTGCCGCAACGGTAGGAGATTTACCATCGCGAATGAATCCAAGCACATATTCGGCTTCCTTAAGTTGGTCAGCGGGAGCGACATCGACCTCCATATAAACCGCTTTTGCCAAATTCAATCCTGCTGTTTCGGCGATATAGTCGCGCATGTCGTGTTTGGCTGCAATTTTTGCGTCAGCCTCTCCAAGCCACGGTGGTTTGAATTGAATCAAATCCCACAAGTGCTGGTGAGTATCGATGATGGGCAAACCATTTGATTGCCCCCAAACACGGGCGCGATCCGCTGCGAGCGCCACGCCACACAATCCCGCAACAGTACCACCAAAATGTCGGCGACTACATATCATTATTCATTCTCCTCTTGAGCTCTTTATTTCGTTTTCGCCCGAAGTGCACTGTCACAGCGCAAGAATTAGATTTCGCAGAAACTGTAAAGCGACGTTCCTACCAAACCGATGCTACATCGACTCAGCAGGAGCTGCGCCAGTCCGATCCCTAAGCTTAAGCTGTAAAAAAGCACTTGTGTTCTAAGTTCGCACCAGCGCCTGTAAATGCCTTCCCACTTGGACAAGCCACATTCAACCAGCGATTATCTGTTTGTGTCCGCCTAGATTTGACTAGAGTTCCCTCAACGGAAAATGAAGCCATCTCTAATTATTGAGAATGTAGTCGCCGATCCATCAAATTGCTATCGGTCACCGCCGGTCGCCGATCGTTCCGGGAGAGCTTTAACGATGTCCATTCACGACAAAGTTGTTCAGAAAATCTTGCATCGAGTGCTATAAACTGCTGTAATAAGCATACTGAATACAGTCCCACTACTGGTCTCGCGAATTTGGAATGCGTAGCCATCAATTTCCCGCCAGCCGACTCCAGCAGTTGGTCCCAGCGCCAAATCAAGACGCTGTAGAACTAACCGAGCTTTGCAATCCATTCCTTTGGAGAACTCGAACTATGCGTTTGAAGGCTGTTTGGTGCGCCTGTAGCCTGTTCGTTTTCACGTCCAATTGTACCGCGATCTTAGGTCAGGACGACGACGTCTTTTTCGAAACCAAAATTCGGCCGGTGCTGGCCAGTTCCTGTATCGAATGCCATGGCCCAACTAAGGCCAGCGGAGGTTTGCGGCTTGATACTCGTGAAGGTTTGGCACAAGGTGGCGAAAGTGGAAAGCCTATCGACGTAGGAGACATAGATGGCAGCTTGCTCATTCGCGCAATTCGACGCGATGCAGAAATCCAGATGCCGCCTGAAAAGCCACTCGAAAAACAAGAGATCGAAGACATTGTTGCTTGGGTCGCAAAAGGCGCTCAATGGCCCAAAACTGTTTCGGCTCCTATTCCCAGCGATCAACCCCACTGGGCGTTTCAACCGCTGACCATGCCACCTGTCCCCAGCGATCCGACTGGCTGGGCGCAGCAACCCATCGATCGATTTATTGCAGATGCAATGCTCAGCCGAGGATTGCAGCCTTCCAATCCAGCCAATAAAAACAGTCTAATACGACGAGCTTACTACGACTTGGTTGGTTTGCCGCCAACGCCTGAGCAAATTGAACTTTTCTTGCGAGACGAATCGCCCGGTGCATTCGCGCGAGTGATCGATGACTTGTTGAGTTCACCTCGATACGGCGAGCGCTGGGGACGCCATTGGCTGGATCTAGTGCGTTACGCTGATACCGCAGGTGATAATGCTGACTATCCAATTCCTCAAGCTCATTTGTATCGCGATTATGTAATCGATTCTTTTAATGCAGATGTCCCCTACGACCGCTTCCTTCACGAGCAACTCGCGGGCGACATCCTGGCTCAATCGGCAACCGCGTCCGACTACGCCAGGCTGGTCACTGCAACTGGTTTTATCGCTCAATCCAAACGCATTGGCACCCGCGAGTTGGAAGATATGCACTTGATCATTGAAGATACTCTGACCACATTCGGTCCTGTGGTCATGGGACTTTCGTTGCGGTGCGCACGCTGCCACGACCATAAGTACGAACCGTTGACGATGCAGGACTACTACGCTCTCTACGGTTTTTTTGCAAGCACCCAGTATCCCTTTGCCGGCGCCGAAGAAGTACGCAAACAAACCAAATTTGCTCCCTTAATCCCGCCAGCTCAAGTGCGCGCCCATCTTGCCCAACGCGAGGCCAAGCTGGCTGGACTGAAATCCGAAATCGAATCGATCGAAGCATCATCGGAAACTGGACTGAGAATTCGACAACTCAATCAGGTCTTGGCGGATGCCCAGCAACAATTGCAATCTTCCGAAGCAGCGCTACAAGACAAAATCACCGAAAAAATTCAACGGACTCAGCGACAACTAGATGAGGCCAAGAAAGAACTGCAACAACTAACAGGATCACTTCGCGAGCAATTGACCAATTTGGAAAAACAGGACCCGCTTATCGGAATTCCGACCGCTTATGCAGTGGGCGAGTCAACGCCTACGGACGCACCCATTCAACCGGCCGGAAACCCGCGCAATGCTCACGGCACTCCGGTGCAGCGCGGTGTACCAAAAGTGTTGGACCAAACTCCCTTGTCGATTCCTCAGAATTCGAGTGGTCGGCTGGAGCTGGCAAAGTGGTTGACGACGCGTGCCAGCCACTTGACATCGCGCGTTATGGCGAATCGAGTTTGGCAATATCATTTTGGAAAGCCGCTGGTACCCACGCCCTCGGATTATGGATTGCGGGGTGCCCTTCCAACGCACCCGGAATTGCTCGAGTGGCTTGCACATGCGTTTATCGATTCTGGGTGGTCAGTTAAACAACTACATCGCATCATCATGTTGTCAAAAACGTACCAGCAAGCGTCGAGTCACGATGAGAAGAATTTTCAATTGGATTCGGGAAATGCCTGGTATTGGCGATTTGATCGCCGCCGTTTGGATGCTGAATCCTTGCGAGATTCCGTAATGTTATTGAGTGGCACATTGAACATGGACCGGCCAGGGCCACACCCATTTCCCGATCCGGCTCAATGGCGGTTTACTGCCCATCGGCAGTTCAACCAAGTTTGTTATCCATCAGATCATCGTAGCGTCTACTTGATGGTCCAGCGGCTGCATGCACACCCATATTTGTCATTGTTTAATGGCCCCGATCCGAGCCTATCGACACCGAGTCGCGATAATTCAACGGTGCCGCTACAAGCACTTTATTTGCTCAACAATGAATTTGTACATCAAGCCTCAAGCAAGTTCGCTCAGTCGTTAATTCAGTCTCACACTGAACCAAGCTCGCGGGTGATTTCCCTATACCGACAGGCTTTCGGCAGAACGCCTGCACAGTCGGAAATCGAAAAGCGACTCGCACAAGTCGCGGCTTACTCACAAGTCCTGGCTGAAGACAACGTGCCCTCCAGCAGCTTAGAGCAAGAAACCTGGGCCAGCCTGGTGAGAGCCGTTTTTGCGTCCAACGGGTTTTTCTATTTGGACTAAGACTCCAGCCTCCTGAGTGCTCGAGTCTCGCCCGCGCGAAGCCCTAAAGAATCAAAGAAAACGTGGAGCCCAAACGATGAAATCCCCGATGGATGCTGTGAACCGGCGCAGTTTTGTGCGCAACGTTGCTTTGACCGGCGCGACCACGGGTTGGTCGATGCACCACTCGCTGCTTCACGCGGCGATGTTAAATGATGGTCATCCACTAGCTCCGAAGCTGGGGCATCATTTGGCTCGAGCCAAACACTTGATCTTGTTCTTTTTTACAGGTGGTTTCTCGCACGTCGATACATTTGATTTCAAACCAAAGCTGCAGCGCGATCACGGGAAGAAACTCGAAGATCGGTCCAAGCCCCTGAAGGCTTCTCCTTGGCGGTTCCAGCCCTATGGCGAATGCGGCAAGATGGTCAGCGAGCTTTTCCCACATATGGGATCAGTCATCGATCAAGTCTGCTTTTTACACACAGTGCGCGGCGATTCTTCAGGCCACTCAGCAGCCACATTAGGAATGCTGACTGGGTCGATTACCATTCCCATGCCCAGCATCGGGTCATGGATCAGTTATGGCTTGGGGACCCTAAATACTAACCTGCCACCGTTTGTCGTTCTGGCAGCCAAGGAGCCGTACAACGCTTACCTTGCGTGGGACGCTAGTTTCTTACCCGGTTACCATAAAGGTACGCGGCTTTTTCCTGGCGCAAACCCGCTGCCCAATTTGGCTAGCCCGATTCAATCCGTTTCTCGTCAAGAGCTAGAATCCTTGATGTTGCGAGATTTAAACGACGAACATCTACAGTCTCGGGAGAACGATATTCAATTGCGTTCCCGAATCACATCATTCGAGACAGCGCATGGCTTGATGCGTCAAGCACCGGAGGCATTTGATATTCGCCGGGAACCACAGCACGTGCTCGATCTGTATGGGACCAATACTAACGACCCAAGTTCCTTCGCGGCTCAATGTCTGACAGCCCGCCGGTTAGTAGAGCGGGGAGTGCGGGTGGTAAACTTATTCGACGTCGGATCCAATTCGAACTGGGATAATCACAACGATATAAGCTTGCATGCCGAATTAGCTCGCAACGTCGACCAGCCCATCGCTGGGCTAATTAAAGACTTAAAACAACGAGGACTCTTAGAGGAAACGTTGATTGTTGGCTGTTCAGAGTTTGGACGCACCCCGACCGAAGATCTCACTCCCAAAGGACGCGGGCACTATAGTCGGAATTTTACTTGTTTTCTCGCCGGTGGTGGCTGCAAACCAGGAACCAGCTTTGGTATCTCCGACGAATACGGTGCAACGGCTGCCGAAAACCCCGTTCACACACACGACTTTCACGCAACAATTTTGCACCTCATGGGACTTGACCATACGCAATTGACTTACCGTTACTCCGGTCGCGATTTTCGACTAACCGACATTCACGGCAATGTGGTTCATCAAGTCATCAGTTGACTTGCGCAATCAAGCGTGCGAACAGCAGTTTTGCGCATTGAAAGTTCGGTACACCGATGACTCACAGTTACTTCAAATCTCAGCATTCGATGCATGCTTTGCGTATCAAACACTACGGATGATGCCTGTTTTAACGCGGCGAGCGCAAAGGCAGTGACGTACTCGACGTGCAGTGTTCATTCTATTGCGAGTGGAAGTTGATGCATAACCCGTTTTCTGCAAAGTGGTAGAAATGCGGTCTACCATCTGAGACCGCTATTGCAACTCGCGACACTAGGTCGAAATCAATGGTCGCACGGCAAGCGATTCAATCTAGCCAAGGTAGTTGAAATCGATAGAATGCGATACAGTTGGGGTCATAGCTCAGTTGGATAGAGCAACGGATTTCTAATCCGTCGGTCGGGGGTTCGAGTCCCTCTGGCCCTGTTAGCCAATAAAGACGCAGAGACGCACGCACACAAGGAACTAAACAAAGATTCCCATGCGCCTTCGCGCCCTGGCTGCTTTGCGTCGGACGACGCAACCATCGACACCCACCTTTCTATTGCATGCCGTGCAGATTGTAGGTATCAAAAGCCAGAAAATGCCACCCACATAAGAAACAAAAAGTGCCAAAAACAAAAAGAACAAAAAGTGGCACCCACGTGGGTGCCACGAATGGCACTGTCAGCGTGAGGCGTGGGTGGGACTTTCTGATTTTATTCTGATTTTATTAGGGTTGGACTGGAATTGGGGCGGCTGGCAGCGTGTGTAGCT
>CAZVBC010000047.1:0-26583 GCA_964625155.1 uncultured Pirellulaceae bacterium | reverse complement strand
CCCGAAGGCATGGATGCCGTAGGGACGTCGTAGCCCGAACCAGGGCATGGATGCCTGCTACAAGGCTGATGAGGCAGGAAGCCGAATTCCGCTTTTATGAGGGCGGTAGCGACCGCGAAGGGAGCCTTAGCGGTGCGTCGGGTTCCCGAAGGCATGTATCGAACGCAAATTCTATTTTCTGGCTACACTTCTAAAATTGCTTTTGGAAAATCCGCTACGAATCCCTACGAAAATTACGCAAAACCCTCTAATGTAAGTAAAAAAGTTGGGTTTAATGTACCCATCGGCGATCCACTGGCGCGATGGATGTATTTTTTTCGTAGCGCGCAAGGCTCAACACCGCGAGAGCTGCTAAAACGGCTCACGGATCCGATATTTGGAGAAGCACTGGAGATACTGCAAATGGTGCAGCTCAGTTCGCAACAAATTCTCTAGGCAATGTCACATTTGCGGCCTTGGCGGCATCCCGTGTCGTCAGGGAAATAATTGGAGCCACGGACTGGCTCGGACCATGCTTAACCAACCACACCAGTTTTTGGTTTTCGTGCCGCAGGTCAGTGACGCTGGGATCTGGGTTACCGCGTTTCGCTAGCGCGGTCAACGCATCGCGCACGGGAAGTGCGTTATGTTGAAAGTCCCGAATCTGTTGATTGCGTGTGATACCGTTTTTCTCAAATGCGCCTCCGTCAAGTTCGAAGCGGATTTCAGTGCTGCCGGCAGGTAGACCTTCATTGGCCTCGTCAGCGATTAACTGTAACGCTACTTCAATTGCCTCTTGGTCAAACCGTAACGTGATGGGGCGGTTCAAGTAGGCTTCGATATCCGATGCTCGAACAACATCCGAGTTTGTCGTACCTGCCGCAGAATTCGTATCGGATGCGCCAGGCAAATCACTCAATGCGAGCCAGGATGCGACCAGCATATTCGGCGCGGCGTGACTAGGCAGGTAGGCGTTGATAATCACTTCGCCATCTTCAATCCCAATTCGCGAATAGCGTGACATTATTTCTAGCATACGAGGAAATTTGAAGGCCAATTCTCGCCAGTAAGTATGCGGCACATGAGAAACAATCCTCTGTTGATATGCGGATTCGCTGCTAGCAAGTAATCGTTTCAGTTGGTCGCTCAAACGCCCTGCGTCACGGTCGCTGGTTCCGATCAACCTTGCTTCGATATACCAGGTGGGCTCAAAACTCACGCGGCAGGCGGCTGCGCGTACGTCGCCTCCGATAATCTGCTGCAACACCGACTGCAATTCAGGAAATCTCTGTTCGATCAAACTACGACCGTCGCCAAACAAGTAAGGTGGTGACAGCAGAATGCTTAGGTCACCGGCTACATCAGTATGTTCAAGCAGTCTTTCGATTTGAGCATTTAATGGTCCAGGGATTCCTCGTACCTGAGCTGATTCCTGCATAAGTTCGACTGGTCCGACGGCGAATTCGGAGACCGACTGCGAACTAGCGAGAGGCTGGTTAGGTACAAAGTAAGCCCGCTCTGGTGTGGAAATCAGCAAGGTTTGGTCGCCATGCTTGGCTTCGTTAGCGACCTTCCACCGTGCTCGCAAATCAGATAAAGACCGTGGGGTTGCTAACCGAACACGCAATACAGTCATCGATTGATCGGCTTGGCCAGGGTAAACTGCCAGTGTAATGGAATCGATCGACTCGAAGGGTATACCAGCGAGTTCGTTTATGTGCTTCCAATATTCGACCAATTCGGAATCAAACAAGGCCAGGAGTTGCTTGGTCGTCGCCTGTGACCAAATCTGGCGTGGTCGGAATGCGAGAAACAACTGGCCACCGTGCGGTAGTAGGTCTAAGTGGATTGGACTGGGGAGTGTAGGAGGCAACCACGGTACGTCATTAGTTTGAGCAACGATTTCAAACTGATCGGCTCGTGGGTCCGTCGAAACTGGCACAGGAGTTGGCACTGTTGCTGGCGGGCGCGTGTCACCAGCCAAATCAATCGCATGGTCGTTAGATTGCTTTGGACCGAAAAAGCCATTAAAGAAAAAGATCGACAGAACCACGACTATTATGCCGCCACCGGTGGCAGGTAATAACCATTGGGGTGCCCGTTTTCGTCGAGCCTGACGTCGTGTCGAAGTTGACAGTGACTTGCGGTCCGACTGCGGCACGGAAACGCTGAGCTCCATAGCCTGCCGAGTCGGTGGTTTGGTGTGAGCCTCCGAAAAGCGACTCTCCTGACCAACATTCTCCTGATAGGTCACCTGGAGTGGAACATGGGGTGAGTCCAGCACGATATTGGACCGAAGAATAGATTGTTCGAAGGCAGAGCGCAGGGCATTGGCATCGGTAAACCGTGCGTTCGGGTTCTTGGCAAGGCAATATCTCATGCACTTTGCCAGCGGCTCAGGCAACTCTGATTTCCAAACTGTATCGCGCCTTCGCTGTGCTTGAGCAATCAGGATCTCTTGATCTTGGCCTCCTGGTACAGGTGGTCGTCCGAATTGCAGCAGCCACCACAAGCATCCCAGCGCATAAATATCGGTCGACTTGGTTGCCGTGAAGTTAGGTACCAGGAACTCAGGTGCAAGAAAGTGTGTGCCGAAAAGTCCCTTGGGCAAGTTCGAGCGAAGCAGACCATAATTGTCTGTGGCCGTACGAGTTGTGTCACGGCAAATTGGATCGCAAACAAGCGTGATTTTCTGCTCTGGCCCGACATACAATCGGTCGGGCAGTATGCGTCCATGCACTAAACCGGCTGCGTGCAGCGATTGAATCGCGCCGATACACTGCCGAACAATGGCTAACACTTCCTCTGGTGCCAAACGCTGGTTAAGTCGATTGGACAGCAGCTCGCCCTCCAGTGGCTGGACGGCTAGGAGCAATCCATTATCGATCGCATGCCAACCAATCAAGTTTTGTAGAAACGGTGAATTGAGATGAGCATATTTGCGCAGACGCTCCAATGACGGCGCCCCAAGTTTGAAGGGTGGAGTTTCTAGTTGCCGAGCAGGAATCCAGCGCAACCATGCAGGCTCATTTGATTGACGATGTTGACCAAAGGACCAGTCAGACCAAATACTTTCATTGATCGGTTCGCGCAGAATCCAGTTTCCAAGAACTTGTGGCATACGAACTTTGAATTTCTAGACCAGAGGAGTTGGCAGACTGTCGCAGCGAGTCTAATGACAACGCGCGGCTCGGTGCGTGCTTGACGCTGGAGGAACCGCTCAGAGAACGTTGAAATGGCACTGCTTGGTCGAGCAATGCCAATGGTTCAACGTCCCAGTCGCCAAACTCGATTCGCTTAGGGACCTATTCGACTGTGATGGATCGTATTATACAAGAACTAAAGAAACCCTGTTGAGTGAATGTAAAGGAGATGCCATGCGAGCAACTGAAGCCACTGATTTGTACTTCAACAAGGCGGCTGATCGACTAGCCTTACCGGACTGGATGCGCAAACTGCTGATCACACCCAAGCGAGAAGTCACGGTACAAGTCGCTTGTCAAATGGATGACGGGCGCGTAGAGACGTTTATCGGTTTTCGGGTGCAACACGATAATTCGCGAGGGCCCATGAAGGGTGGCTTGCGCTATCATCCTGCAGTCGATCTAGATGAAGTACGATCGCTGGCTAGTTTGATGACTTGGAAGACTGCGGTGGTCGATATTCCGTATGGAGGAGCCAAAGGTGGCATCGGTGTCGACCCGAGGCAATTGTCGCGTAAAGAGCTCGAACGACTGACCAGGGCCTTTGTGGACGAAATTCACGACATTATTGGGCCAGATACCGATATCCCGGCCCCGGATATGGGAACAACACACGAGGTCATGGCTTGGATTCGCAATCAGTGGGAGAAGTATCATGGATTTAATCCGGCGGTCATCACAGGCAAGCCGGTAGAAGAGTATGGTGCTAAGGGACGTGAAGAAGCGACAGGGCGTGGCGTAGGAATCCTAGCCGTAAAGTTACTTAAGCGGCTGGGGTACAAGCCTGAAATGTGTCGAACCGCAATTCAGGGGTTTGGCAATGTTGGCTCACATGCTGCCAAGTTCCTCAGCGAGGCTACGTTCCCGGTCGTGGCGGTCAGCGATATTTCGGGGTGTTATTACAATCCTCAGGGCCTTGATGTACTGGACGTCTTTCGTCACACGTTGGCCAACAAAGGGAGCCTCGCTGGATATAAGAACTGCGAAGTGTTGCCAGCGGATGATTTGTTGGGTTTGGAGGTCGAACTGCTGATTCCCGCCGCGCTGGGAGGCGTGATTACCGTCGAGAATATCGATCGAATCAAGGCCAAGATAATCATCGAAGGTGCAAACGGTCCAATTTTTCCCGATGCAGACGAAGCGCTGTTTGAACGCGGCGTGGTAATTCTCCCCGATATTCTGGCCAACGCTGGAGGCGTGACGGTCAGCTATTTTGAATGGGTGCAAAACCGCCAGCATTATCGTTGGAGCTTGGATCGAGTACGACAGGAGCTCGAACATACGATGACCGACGCTTTTGAAAATGTGTGGCAAGAGTCCCTTCGCCACCAAGTCAGTTTACGTACCGCCGCATTCATGATTGCCATCCAGCGTGTTCGGCGAGCTAGCGAGTTAGCCGGCCTAGCATTCTAAGTTGTTTTTTGAGTTGTTACGATGTTGCTGCGCGAGCGTTACTTAAGTGGCGAGCAGAGCTGTTTCAAGTGGTTAGCGGGATTCGGTAGTTAGCGTCCGCTTCATTTGGGAATTTCGCTCATGGCATTGACTGGTTCGGAAAGAACGATGCGCTGAGGTCCAGCCAATTCAATAAGATCAGGGAGGTCGTATTTGGCGAGCACGCCGTGAACAACATTCACCGATTGGTTGAAGGATTGTTTGGCGCGGACAATCTCTTCCCAAGAATTGAGCATGTGTGTAAGTGTGACTTGATTGAACAATTGTGGTCGGAGTGCTACGGCGTGCAATGTGGGTATCGCGGCTTCGCCAATTCCGATGACATTGGGTGCCGCGCTGGATGTCAACTGAAAAGGTTGATCGGCCAGCCATTTACGAATGGCCTCATGCCACAGCCACACGTCGTCAGTACGCATGCCAACGTAACTCTTGCCAATCAAGTAGGCAAGAAAGATCTGTAGATTATCGCGACCGAATCGACCAGAGCTCCATTCTCGCTGGTTGCGTCCAGTTTCGGTTTCACCGATACCTCGCAACTCGGCGGAAACAACCATGCGTCCTTGCCGTACCAAACTTTCAATGGGACCATTCTCACCAGCGTCTGCCGCAATGTCGCTTCCATGGAAATAAAATGTCAAACCAGAGGCTGGTTGATTGGGTATAAACGCTAGAGCGGGCAAATCTATGTGCTGCGTACCTTGCATGATTAGTTTGTGTATGGTGTAACCAGTTCGCTTGACCGTGTCGACCTCAGCGATTCGGGGTTTCAATGTACCTGATTGTTCATCGATACCGATTATGGCACCGATCGTATTTCGTTGTTCTTCGGGAGTCATTTTGCCCCAAACAACAGCTCGATGATCGCGCAATTTGGTGGCGATATCAGTATTGATTTCAAAGACCGAACGTTCCTCGGGCAAGAGTAACACTTGTCCATTGGGAGTACACTGCAATTGGTCGGCTGTCCAATCTCCATCATTAAATTTGCGCAGCTCTTCATCGGAGAGAGTGTCGGGTAAAGACTCGACTTCACGAATGATCTTGTCTCTTCCCAACAACCACCGATGCATCCAACTGGCAACTGCTTCTCGCTGTTGAAAAGTGAAGCCGTGAGGGGCGTCAGGAATATTGATGTCAATCGCTTCGCCGCGTCTCAAGCGAGAATAAACGCGTTTGGCTTCGAAAAAGAGCTGCCAAGTTCCGTGGATGTCGAACGTGGTTTCCCGCATCCCGTTGCAAATCAAAGTCGGTTTGGGGGCACGCATGATACAGTAATCCGCTTCGTCCATGCCGAAAGCAATTTGAGCGAAAATGTTTTGTTCGCCGTCTTGAGGACCTTGTCCATCGATCAGGCGGCGGTAAGTGGTCAAGAATCCACCTGGAGACGCGGCCACGATGCGATCATCCAAGGCCATCAAGTATGCAGTCTCTGTGCCACCTCCTGAATTTCCTGCGCAACCGATCTTGTCTGGAATAATGTCGGGCCGAGATTGTAAGTAGTCGATGATGCGCATTCCGTCCCAGATACGGAATTGGGCAATATTGGCTCCAATCAACGCACTCCCCAAGCCCATCATCGTGTGCTCGATCGTACACAAAAACCTCACGTTTGGATGAGGTGTTTTTACGTGAGGTGCATCTTCAAAAACGCTCCGCGAGGTTGACAGATCGAGCATCTGGTATCGTTCGCCCTGTCCGACCGGATCATAACACATGGCTGCCATTCCATGCTTGGCTAGCAAGATCGACGCGCGTTGGTATTGGCCCGCTGCTTTGCCTTCGTGACTGTGTCCGCACGGTACCAGGACAGCGGGCCAGGGCGGAGGAGTTTGCGGCAAGTACAAATTACCGGTCACATGAAATCCAGGTCGACTCTCAATAATGATCTTTTCGACAGAATAGCCTTGGCCGATGAGTTTGCCGACACTGTAAGCATTTAAGGGATTGCGTTCGGGAAATGGACCAATTTGCGAACGGAAAAACGCCTTGCGTTCTTCTTGCCAGGATCTGCAGGCTGCTTCGCTCTTGATCATCTTTTCGAAAGCTGCGGTGCGCTGATCTACAAGTTTATAGAACTCACTTTTCAACCAAAACTCAAGTTGTTTTGCCGGCGCAACGCCAGCCGAAGTTGGGCGTAATACAGTTAGATCTTCGGCAGTAACGATGTCGCACACCGCAGCCGTGATCAACATTGCCATCACCCCACTGAGTACGATGATTCGGCGTCGAATGCCCGCGATATTCATGTGTTTCCTCTTGGTAGCAATGATGTAGGGAGTATCTTGCGTTGGTGATTCGATAAATCCAACGTTGGCCAGCAATCGCGAAGAGCCAGATCAGTTTTCAAAAAGAAAGTTGACGAGCACCAGTTTAACGAAGCTGGATGTAGTCTAAGTATTTTAGAATCGACTTGCAAAGAGATAGATAACATACGCTGCCTCACAGCTCGGTCAATTGATTCTCCGCGTTTCAATTGCTAGTGCTGTTGTACCGGTACAACTGGCGTGAGCAAAGGATTTGAAACGCTGAGTGCGCGACGAACGGTGAGAATGGCAGAGGATCGACTGAGTGGCGATGCTCATTGGCGTGCTGTTAGGCTGTTAGTTGCATTTGCTACCCATCGACAAATGGTAGCAAAAGCTTGCATCGGTCAACTTGGATTTGATAACGATCGAATTGATGGAACGCCAAGGGGCGACGGAGAATCTTTCCGTGTGGGAGTGATTTTTCCACAGAGGATTTCAATCTCGCTTCTGTACCTGTTTCTTGAAATTGTTGCAACTACTGATTTGCACGACGGTTAGAAGAATGTGTTGCGTGTCAGGGTGCGGTTGGCACAAGCTTAGCACTTATCATTCACCAGCAATTACGCTTTATCTGATCAAAGGCCGAGTAAGGAAACAAACATGCTGGTCTTGACTCGCAAACCCAATCAACAGATTCACATTGGCGATTCTATTACTGTTAGTGTGGTGAAAGTTCGGGGCAATACAATTCGTCTCGGTATTGAAGCTCCCAAAAACGTGCGCATCATGCGCGCCGAAGTCCGCGACGAGAAACCCGAACTCGTAATCTGCGGAACGCCAGTATCTCAGTCAGTGGATTAGCACACCATCAACTGGGAACGTCTGGCGAATCGATCGAGCCGGAGCATTTCTGCCAACTTGCGTGAGGTGTAACAAGTCGCTGAAGGCCGCAAGGCTTTTGTTTGTCGGTTGTTCAGCCGCCCGCAAACGGTTGTTCAGTCGGCCTTCAGCCTATGTCGTACCGTTCAAGTTGAGTGAAATGGAACATCTATCCAATCAACTCCTGCAATGGTTGAGCGTTGTTCTCAACCAGATACTGCGGTCGACCGTGCAGGTCGTGAATAGTCGTGTGGTCGGTATCGATCCCAAGGTGTTTGAAGAGAGTTGCATAGACTTCGCCAAACGTCACGGGGCGCGAGGTGGCTTCACCCGCGATACGATCCGTCGAGCCGATCACTTGTCCGTGGCGCATAGTTCCGCCAGCCAGCAGCGCACAATTGACCTGTGGCCAGTGATCGCGCCCCACAATGGGACTGATCTTGGGAGTTCTGCCAAATTCACCCCAGATGATCACGGCACAATCGTCCGCTAGGCCGCGATCATGCAAATCCTCGACGAGTGCGCTGACACACTTGTCGAAAATCGGAAAGTCCTCGGCTTCACGTAGGAAAATAGAGTTGTTCGCGCGCCCTTCTGCATTCTTTCCGCCATGCCAATCCCATTTGCTGTAGTTGAGCGTTACCACGCGCACCCCTGCTTCGATCAATCTTCGAGCCAGGAGCAAACTCTGTGGAACTCGCGGAGCGCCATTGCTGTCAATCATGATCTTGGGATCGCCCGTACCGTATCGAGCGACGACACGGGGGTCTTCTCGTGACAAATCGAGAGCTTCGGCCAGCTTCGACGACGTGAGCAACTCGATAGCTTGCTCAGTAAACGCATCGAGTCCTTTCATCATCGTGGTATGATCGATATCGCGCCGCAAAACATCGAGGTTCTGAAAAAGCGACTTGCGATTTGCGAGCCGGTCAAGCGTGATGCCGTTGAGGACCATGTCCGCGCGGGTGTCGCCTAAGGGACGAAGAGGAGAGTGGGGCATCCCGAGAAATCCTGGTCCAGGTTCGTTGTACGGACCATGTGTGCAGGTGTAGCAGAGGCTTACATAGGGCGGCGTTTCGCGACTCGCCGGACCTTGAACTTTCGATACAGCAGTTCCAAACTGCGGCCAGCCACCTGACGGTTTGGGTTTACGCGGATCGTGACCATTAAAGACTTGGATCGCATCGTGATCGTGCTGGTTACCGACCAGCGACCTGATCACGGTTAGCTTGTCGGTCATCTTGGCTAGTTGCGGAAACGCCTCGCAGATCTGAAAACCTGGAACCCTGGTGGCAATCGGGCGCCACGGACCAGCAATTTCACTTGGAGCATCCGGTTTCAAGTCGAACATATCCTGATGCGGCGGTCCACCCACGAGGTAAATCATGATGACCGACTTCGGCGATTTCCGACCCGAGGCCGACTCCGCTCGCAGGATATCGGGCAAGGTCCAGCCACCGAGGGAGCCCAACGCGGCTAACGTACCAATTCTCAAACAATCTCGTCGGGAGACGCGATCGCAGAAATCTCTCGTCGAATGCTGCGGTCCAGCAATTGTCAGCATGCTCAAGCTCCAGCCCTGGAAGATCCAGTCATTTTTGTAGATTCAGCGGAACATACGGCTCAGTCAGACTCTTTTATACCAATAATTCCTGCAGAATGGCAATCGAATTATTGGTAATCCAGGCGATGGATAGTTGTTAGAGTTGCGCCAGTTCAACTAATTTGGTCTGCGAGGTTTGAGGCCTAGTTCGTTCATTAATAACAACATATCTTCCCAAACCAATTTCTTGGCTGACTCGTTTCGCAAGACGTAGGCTGGATGGTAGGTTACGACGACGTGCGCGTCACGATAGCGATGAAACCTGCCGCGCAATTGACCAATCGAGGCTGTGGAGTTCAAGATCGAACGAACCGCCACGGCACCCAAACAAACGATGTATTTCGGCTGCAAAATGTCTAGTTGCGCTTCCACAAAGGGTCGGCAGTGTTCAATTTCGTCTGGCATCGGCGTACGATTCTGTGGCGGTCGGCATTTGAGAGCATTCAAAATGTATACTTCCGAACGTTGAAGCGACATTGCTTCGATGATGCGTGTCAATAATTGGCCCGCTTTACCGACAAATGGCAAACCTACACGATCTTCGTCGGCTCCCGGCGCTTCGCCCAAGAAGCAAATTGTTGGCTGAAGATTGCCGTCGCCTAGGACCGTTTGTTGCCGAAATGTGACTATATTCGAGCACAAGCGGCAAGCTTTTGTGCGCTCGTGGATTTCTGCAAAGCGGCTGGCACGTTCTGAAATCGACAAAATGGGCAATGTCCATGAGGCACGGACCTGTCCGGCCAGTTCGCTCGAAACATGCGGAGCATGAAGTTTATTGGGAGCTCGAGTTGTTGTTCCTGCGCGCGAGGAATCAGCAATTTGACGTGCTCCGGTGGCCCTTGGCGATGTGTCTGGGGTCTGGGGAATAGCGTTTGAACTTTGATTGGATCCGCTTGAGGCAGTTTGTGCGGATTGGTCGCTGACCACCAAAGACTTGACAATTTGTGCGGCGGACTGATCCACTGTCGAGGGTAAATGGGTAATTCCGCACCGTTGGTAAAGGCAAAGTAAATCTGTGAGACCTTGACGAAGTTCGTTTCTGTCGAGCGCCATCAGTGGTGATCCTCAAAGCTTGTCTGCAAGGGACGATTTCCGTTGGTTTCTGAGGAAACATGCGGGATGGTTGAGATTGCGAGGGATTTCGCCTCGCGAAGACTCGATTGGGGCAGTAAACTAGGGCTTTGTCAAGCCGGATGTAGGTTCGTTTCTGCTACCAAAGTTTAATAGTCTGCTCGTTTCATGGCCATTCCTCGCATTGTTATTGTCGGTCGTCCCAACGTGGGAAAGAGCAGCATCTTTAACTGGTTGGCTGGACGTCGAATAGCGATCGTGGATGACGTGGCAGGTGTGACCCGCGATCGAATTTCAACTTTGGTTGAGCATGCAGATCGGTACTTCGAACTGGTCGATACTGGCGGAATGGGCATCGAAGACGTCGATAACCTCACCAAGGAGGTTGAACAACAAATCTCGATTGGCATTGAAGAAGCGGACGTAATTCTCTTTGTGGTGGATACCAAGACCGGTCTAGTGCCGTTGGACCAAGAGGTTGCCGAGCGACTGCGCAAGATTGAAAAGCCAATTCTCTTGTTAGCCAACAAGACCGACCATTCGGGATTGGAGAACGCCACCTTGGAGTTTCATCGGCTCGGACGCGGATGGCTGATGCCGATCAGTGTTTTACAGAATCGCAATAAGCAGGATTTGTTGGACGAAATAGTTGCGAGGTTACCGCCGCCAGACGATTCCGAAAGCCAAGCGGCAGCAGCTCCGCGAATGAAGATCGCGATCGTTGGTCGCCGTAATGTCGGCAAAAGCACATTTGTCAATTCGCTTGCCCGAGCGGAGCGCATGATTGTCAGCGAAGTACCGGGCACGACGCGCGACAGCGTTGATGTCCACTTCGATCTGGACGGTCATCGGTTTATCGCTATTGATACACCTGGCTTGCGTCGCAACAAGAGTATCCGCACGGACCTCGATTGGTACGGGCTGCACCGCGCACAGCGCAGTATTCGGCGCGCGGATGTCTCATTGTTGTTTTTCGATTGCATGGAATCGATCAGCAAAGTCGACAAACAGCTTGCGCATTACATCGAACAACAATACAAACCTTGTATTTTTGTCGTAAATAAATGGGACAAGGTCGCCGGGCAAGTACCAACCGAGCGCTGGGTTCGCTATCTGCGCGAGCACTTTCCGACGATGGCGTACGCACCTATTGCCTTTATTACCGGCCAAACTGGCAAGAACATGAAGGCGTTGCTCAATCACGCACAAATGCTGTACAAGCAAGCCGCCTCGAGAGCGAGTACAGCTAGCATCAACAAATTGGTGCAAGCGGCTCTTGTTCGTCAACAACCACCTATGTCTGGAGGCAAACGCCCTAAAGTCTACTTTGCCTCGCAGATTGCGACGACTCCGCCAACCATCATCATGATGTGTAACAATCCGCAGGGATTCCCACCCAGTTACCAGCGATATCTACTGGGAATATTACGCGACCATCTACCCTTTGGCGAAGTTCCCATCAAACTCTACTTGCAGAAGCGGGATAGCCATACTGGATTGGGGCCAAGGCCCGAAACCGAAGATGACATCGAGCCTGAGATCGAAGAATTCGAAAGCGAAGAGACCGAATCGACGAACTTCGAATGATCGCTTGCCAACACAACTGTATTGGGCACAGTTCACGTGTGCACAAGGACATGCAAGGATTTCCAACATTCGGTCCCGATCGAGTGCTTAGGCGAGAGCATTGAGAATTTACCGTGACACCGGAGTGCCAGCGCACTTCCGCTGTTATTTTTAGCGGTCCAGCGCAAACGGCCCGGCATGTTTCTCCTGCCGCTCGAGTAAATGGAATTGATGGTACCACGCATAGGTATTCCGATTCAATTTGGTTGGACTAGACAATTGAGTATCGATGCCTAAGTGAGAAAACGCGCGAAAACTTTTCAATCAGTCTGATCTTGCTTGAACCAATCTCTACAATGGTATTGTTTCGTTTCAAGCATTTGTTCGTGTGTGTATAGACGCAACCGAGGGTGTTCATTGACCACACAATTTACTGATGTGCCCCTGAAATACGAAGAACCGCGAATTGACGAAGTTCGCCGCGAGTTGCTGCTGGGTATGCGCGGCTTGACGAATTCGGTTCGACGTCTGCATCGATGTTGGGCGGTTGTGTGGTGGTTGACTTGGATGTTATGGGCAACCACGGCATTCATGTTGGCCGACATGATCTTCCAATCGAGTGAAACGGGGCTGCGCATGTTGGCGTCGGCGGTGTGGTTGTCGATTAACGCAGGTTGTGGTTGGTGGTTAGTCGTACCGGCATGGCGTTTTTCACCTGCGAACACCGAATTGGCGCAACACATCGAAGTTGCGGAATCTTGTCCGAGTCTTTCTGCGGCGGTTGAACTTGCGGCTACAGCCAAAGATGAATGGAGGTTTGGTGCACCGGAGTTTCGCAACGCGTTCCTCGTAAATTGGCGCATGCAGCAACCGCAATTGAATTGGACCGCTTGGCCGAATCGACGCAAATTGGGAGTCGCTGGCTGCATCTTTATTTTGACCCTTATAAGTTTCATCCTCATAGTATCTGTATGGTCGGCTGCTAGTCTGCTGGCGTTGACGCGACTTGCGTTGCCCTGGTCCACTGCCCAATGGCCTCGCGACAACTATTTGCGCATTCTCCATGTACCTGAAATTGTCATGCGCGGTAGTGATCTGGAGATTGAAGTGGTCGACGATTCTGGGCCACTACCCAATCAAATCGATTTGCTCGTGCGAAAGCCTTCTGCAAGTAATCCAAGCGAATCGACGATCGAACAATATCCACTACGCATCTTGCGAACTTTGGCTGTTACAACTATCCCGAATATCGACCAAGCAATCGATATCCGAGCAGTTGGGGGCGACGATTTGCAAATGAACTGGCGCCGAATCAACGTTGGTTCGGCCCCGGAGATGTTGGAACCCAACTTCTTCGTTCAGCCGCCGGATTATGTTGCAGCATCGGTGAAGAGCCTCGTTGGTACTCAAGTCGAAGTACTGGAGGGATCTCAGGTGCGCTTCACGGCAAAGTTTGCAGAGGAGGTGCGCAGTGTGACTGTAGTCCCCGTGTTCAAAGTGTCGACCAAAGAGAATGCACCAACCAATACTTCTGCTGTTGAGCGGTTAAATCAAGATGAATCTAACAACTCGCTGGATGGTTCGCTGGATAATTCAGTAGCTTGGTCAGTGACGTTGAGTCCATCGGGAAAACAATTAACCTTGCATGGACCGGATGGTTCTTCGCTGGTCGCCAAGAACTCGCTTCAATGGCAATTGGTGATTACGACGATTGAGGGTTTGGAAGTGGTTCATCCTGCGACCTGGTCCATGAAAGTAAGTCGCGACGTGCCTCCAGTAGTCGCACTTCAACCACTTGACTCGCCTCTGGTATCCACTCAATCGTGCGTGCGATTGAAGGGGCAGGCTACGGACGACATTGCGCTCGAGCGACTATCGGTCGGTTGGGAACGACAAGGGATACAGCCTGTCGAAACAGGGACGATTCCATTATGGTCCGATGCGAAGTCGCCCGATGCGAACTCGCAAGGTAATTCATCCGAGTCCGCCGCGAGTTTGAAGGTGGCTGATGATCGTCGCTCGTTGGACTTGGATTTTTCGTGGGAATTGGCGCGCAGCCTGTCAATGGTTCCTGATCAGAAATATCAGGTTTGGTTGGAAGCACGCGACATTCGAGGACAAACTTCGCGCAGTCAGTCGCAGACGATTGAAGTGCGGTTGCCGCAGGATGTGGTGGCTCAATTACAAACCGAGCAAAGCAAGATTTTCGCACAACTTCAGCAACTGGTCGAACTGCAGCGACGCAATTTACAATTGGCTGAACGTACACATGCAGCCGTGCGTCAGTCAAATTCCATCCGTCCTGAAGACGTTGATACTTTAGCTGGAATGGCACAGCTACAGAGCTCGATCCAGCAAGGATTGGCTGCGGAATCGTCGAGCGTACTGGCCGAAATCGACGGCTTGCTTGCTCGTGCCAGTTCGCATCAACTCGACGAAACTGAGCTGACCCAACAGCTTTCGCAATTACGAGATCGCACAAACTCGATAGCCAGTCAATCCATTTCGGCTGCCGCTCAGGCCAGTAAAGAAGTTGCCTCGCAGGCACGAAGTGCCAAGGGTGATCCGCAATCCAAAACTGACACAGTGGCGAATTCGACTCAGCAATTAGCAGAGCAATTTCGCAAGGGCGCCCAGGATTTGGAGTCCTTGACGGAGATGCTTGCTCACAGCGAATCGGTACACGACATGCAACGCGATTTGCACCAGGTTTTGGAGCGCCAAAGGGAATTGAAATCGGAACTGAACCAGTTAGAACTCAGCCAAACGGCCAACTCAAGTGCTTCCGAGCTCGAGGCCAGCAAAGCAGGTTTGCGTTCCGATCAACAGGGCTTAGCCCGAACGCTCGATGAAGTACTCTCAAACGCCAAGTCGTTGATCGACCAATCGTTAGACGATGCACCGGAATTGCAATCGTCGCTCGAGGCTGTGAGGCAAGAGGTGGTCGATCAACAGCTTAGTCAAGCGATGCGCGATGCCGCTGACCTGATCAATCAGGATCAATTTGCGGATGCCGCGATGTTGCAGCAGCGAGTCGTGGATTCGCTGCATCAATCGCTACGGCAGATGAGTCCTACTGCGCGCGGCTCGCTGGACGATTTGCTTGCCGACGCCAAACGGACTGGCCACAAGTTGGAGTCGTTGGCTAACGAACAGCGACAATTGTCAGCTCAAATGCAGTCTGCGGGGCTTTCAACCAATGATCGTGCGACAATAGGCGAACATCAATCCGAGCTTGCGCGCCAGACAGAACGCGTCACGCAGCAGCTTGAGCGGCAGGGCAACCACACCGATGCCGAACTTGCAAACTCTGCGGTTGATGCTCAACAGCGAGCAAATCAAGCTGTCCAAGAAGGAAATATGGAATCGGCGATCAAGTCTGCTGAAGTTGCCGCCCAACGTCTGGAGCAGGCGGCAAAATCTAATGCCGGAAAAGCTGAACAATTGGCGCAGGAACTTGCTCAGCAGCAGATGTTTCAATTGAAAGCCGCTTTGAACCAGATCGTACCTCAGCAAGCGGATATCGTTCGGGATCTAGAGAAATTGCCCGTCGCTGAGAGCACTTCCGATAGTCAAACCAGCGCGATAGAAGCTGAGCGACGAGCGGATCGATCCCAAATTTTAATCATCCAGCAACAAGCGGTCCGGCAAATGGTGGCTCAAGTGCGCGACCAATCCCAACAGCTTGCATCGTTCGATTGGGCTTTGGCTCAAGCCGACAACGACATGCAGCGATCGGTCGCCGCAATGCAGCGCAATCGAGTTCGCCCCGAAGCGTTGCGGTCTGCCAGTTCGGCGTTACGCAAACTGCAGGTAGCCGCATCGGCGATCGCTGAACAGCAGCCCGATTTGTTGAATTCGCCTGATTCCCAGTCGCAGCAAGAGCCAGACGAACAGTCGCCAAACGGCCACGATAGAGAATGGATTCCTCCACTGGCCAGTTTGAAGTTGTTGCGAGGTATGCAGCAAGACGTGAATCAGGAAACCAAGCAACTCGACGAAGATCGCAGTTTGCTGGATTCTATTGAAAACGCCGCTCGCCTGGCAGAGCTGTCCGCACAGCAAAGATCGATAAGTAAACAACTATTGGAGTTGCTCGAACAGATTCGGCAACAGAGAACTGCGGAGTCGGTGCAATGATCGCCATATTTCCGGAACTCAAGATCTGTAGCCACATCGGTCACATACCCTCGTGCCTTGTTTATGCGCTGGCCATACTGGTCGTAATTTCCGGCCAGAGTTTTTCGCAGACAAAGCAAGTCCTCGATCACGATAAGACGCCTGCGGTAACCGATACAAAAGGTTTGACAGATGATCTGCTGGACCTATTAGTTAAACCGCCACCAGAAAAGGTCCAGCGCCAGAAAGATTCGCGCCAGGTATCTCCTAAGCCAGACCAGCCATCGAGCGGTAGTGAGGGTGCTGGCATGCATCCGTTGGTGGATGTTCAGCAGCAGATGATTACGGTGTCGAGCCTGTTAGAGAAAGGGAAAACCGACGATGCAACACGAGAATTACAGACAGACATCGTCAAACGCTTGGACGACTTGATCGATCAGCTTAGCAAGCCTTCACGCAATCCTGCTGAACCGCCTAATAGCGAAACCCGCCAACAGCAACGCAAGCAGCAGTCCGAAACACAGCGCAAGAAAGTAGGCTCATCGCCTTCACAATCATCCGGCAAGAAACGCCAAAATTCGGATGGCCAATCCAAGATGAATCCCGATAGCTTGCCACAACCTAGCGGACCGGATGGTGGCGACTTAAGAAACCCCGTCGTAGGAGAGACGCAGGTTCAATTGGCGGATCCACGGGCCATGCAGATGAAAGTGTGGGGACAATTGCCTCAGCGCGTTCGCCAGCAAATGCAATCCCGCATGGTCGAGCAGTTTTTGCCAAGTTACAGAGAACAGATCGAAGCCTACTATCGCGAGTTGGCCAAATGATCTCGATGGACAATCGTGATTGGATTGAGGAGGCTTAGCCGATGAAAGACCTGCATCGACATTGGTCCGCCACCTTGAACTCGGCAGACGACGTCTCATCCCACGGCCGCAGAACCTTCTTAAGCGAATCTGTAAAGTGCTGTGCTGTGGCGGCTACATCTTTGATGATTTCGTGCAAGGCATTGGCTAGGGACATCACTCCACGATCGGACTTTGATGCGCACTATACGCGAGAAGTCGATGAAGCAATTTGCGATGGACTCGAGTTTTTGATTTCTCGTCAAAACCCAGACGGCAGTTTTTTGAGTAACGAAGGGGGCAAAAACATCGGTGTTTGTGCATTGGTGGGCTTGGCATTTATGAGCCGAGGCGTGCGATCGGGTTTTGGCGCGGCAGGGAAAGTACTGCGTCAAGTTGGCAGTTATGTTCTGGCCAATGCTCAAGAGAGTGGCTTTATCACAGCCGTCGGCGCCACTTCGCACGGGCCAATGTACGAACATGGCTTTGCAACGCTGTTCTTAGCCGAGTTGTACGGAAATGATGCAGTCTTGAATGTGCGTCCAGCTCTGTCGGCAGCAGTCGAACTGTTAGTCCGAACTCAGAATGCGCAGGGAGGTTGGCGATATGAACCGCGCCCCACTGAGCCTGATTTATCGGTTACCGTTTGCCAAGTCATGGCACTGCGTGCGGCAAGGAATGCTGGGATCGGCGTACCCAAAGGGACGATTGATAAAGCAGTTGATTACATTCGACGTTGCCAGAACGCTGATGGCGGATTCATGTACCAATTGACAGGTGGGGCCAGCCGATTTCCGTTGACTGCTGCAGCAGTTGTGGCTCTATATAATGCTGGCATATACGAGGGTGAGGAAATTGATTCCGCAGTCAATTATCTACAAACCAATCTCAGTCTAAATAGTTCGCTCGAACGCAACAGTTTTTTCTATTACGCCCACTATTATTCAGCCCAAGCGTTCTGGCATCGTGGCGGTACTGCCTGGGAACAATGGTACTCGCGATTGAAGAAAATGATCCTGCCTCTGCGCACGACGCAAGGTGGTTGGTACGATTACAACAGTCTTGAATACGGTACGGCTATGGCTTGTTTGATCCTCAACATGCCGCGTACAGTTTTGCCAATCTTCCAGCGCTAGCTCAACTCAATGGTTCTTAGGAGGTGATGCGATGTCGATGGCTGCGGAACGGTTTAGGGAACGGGTGTGGCTTGCCTTGTTCCTATTTTGTGGCCTAACTTGCACAGCAGCGGCCCAAAGCACTTTTGAATTGACCACACCACGTGCAAGTGATCATTCTGTTGCAGTGCTGGATGTGCAATCACTGCGCATCACCGATGGTCGTGGTCAAGAGACTGTCTATTCGCGCGACGACCGATTCAATTCTACAGACTTACAGTGGATCGGTTATTACAGCCGACAAGCCCAGCAAGTTATTCGTTGGCCAAAATCAAATTCTGGCAACTTACAGATTGGTCAACTGAGCACAAATGGAACGGTTACCTACCGGCAAAGCCAAATGACCATAAGTCCATCGCGTGGATCCGGTAACTTAGTCATACCGCAACCAGGTTCAGTAACCTCGCGGTCCCAATCACTAGGTTCCACGCCTCCTATTTCGCCCGAGATATCACAGTTCTTTACCAGCTTATGGAGTGACCAACCTTCACGTCCGGCATTGTTCCAACTGGCCGTGCGTGACGAGCGCGGATTACCGTCGTTGCTGGCGCGACAAACGCGAAATCGACTGACAGTATTACCGGCGCCGGGCGGAAGCAACGCAGATTGGTATGTCATTCCAGCAGCGAAAGGGTTGGTCCGCTTGACGGGCAACGAAAACGGACGAATCTCTGCGCTGGCTGCTTCACCGCAGAAGTCCCTTGCCTTGGAGGCGGCGACCAGCGACCTTCGGCAATTGTGGCGAGTATTGCCCGCACCCATCGCGCTGGGCGCATATATCTTCGAAAACGCAGCTTTTCGTGGACTAGTGTTGGGTGGTGGCCCAGGGACACCGTTGGGATTACAGCCGCTGGCCTTTACCTCGCACCAAATGTGGGCGCCTGTGGCTCCCACTATACCGATTCCATTCGAACCTTTGTGGCGCACGAACAACGTTGAAATGCGCCCCAATCCGCCACTGGATCCGGCGCAGTTGGAACTGGAGAATTCCCACCGCTATGCCCTAGTAATTCTTCTCGGTGACCGGCGTACCGGAAATGCCTTTCAACAAATCCGCATCGAACCACAATCGCGAGTTACGTTGGAATTGGAACGCGACTCGGGGGCAACGCTTGTTGAAACCTGCGAGATCCGATCTATCAGCGGTGTGTGGGAACGAAGTCAGTTTGTTACGGCCATTCCACCGGCTCAGCTTTTCGATCTCAGCGTATACGAGGAACAGTTACAGTCCATCGCGATCGATCGAACTGGGACGAGTCCCAACTTGATCGAAGATGTAAATTACGTTCCCAAAAGCCTCGGGTGGTTGCCGTTACCAGCCGGAGATGCATTGCCGTTGGTCAGTCGAATAGATATTTTTCAAGCTGCCAAAGAAGCCAGAAATCCGGGTGCGGTACGACGCTTTGATCCTAAGGCATTTGATAAGAAGCCAAAAGTAGACCCAGTTGAGGCGGTACTTGAGGACGCCAAGTCAAAGGCAACTTCAACTAAGAACGATCGGCGCAAGTTGTGATGATGAGTGTGATGACTGCGAACCTGACATCCGTATCGGAGCGGATGTGCTGGCGTGCTTACTTCGCTGCGATCATCTGCTTGAGTTGCTGTATTTATTCGGCAGAGCTATCATCTCAGGACAGGTACTTTCGCTTACATTTGGCAGCCGGCATTATAGAGAATGCTCATCTTGACGACCTACAAGAGCCGTTAGGCTTTTCCTTTTGGTCTCGCACTCAGAGTCAGACCCTGCCAGCCAAGGCCATCGCGCGCTGGGGAGCATGGCAGCCACCACAACAGAGTTCCGTGCTTTGGTTGGCTGACGGCAGTTGGATCGTCGGACGTCCCTTATTCAGCGAGAAGACGGTCAAGCTTGAGGATAATGATTGGCTAAACACACTTTCGGTTCCACTAGCGTTGTGCCGAGGGTTAGTTGTTTCTGCACCAGTACGTGCATTGGATTGGCATCGGCTGCAATCGCAAATGGAGTCGGCGACGGGCGAAACAGATCACGTGTGGATGCAAGATGGTCGAAAACTTCAAGGGATTTTGACTGCGTTGTCAATGAGTCCTTCAGACTCAGCCGTCGACCAAGCCGCGACCAGGGTGATTTTCAATTCTTCGGGCCGGAAATTTGAACTGGAATTGGAGTCTGAAATTCAAGCCATCGTGTTTAGTCCGGCGCTGCAGCAGAAGATGGTTGCACGGCAGCAGGGCGCTGCACTTGCGCTTCGCGACGGATCTCTATTGCATATCAATCGCGTTACTCGCCTACAAACAGGAAAACTGAAACTGCATTTGGAAGTACCGATTGAAGTCGCTTCACGCGACGAGGTGACTAGTTTTGCGACAGCGGTCGATTATGTCGCAGGCGTCCCCGAATCCACTACTTGGCTAAGCGATCTCGAACCAGAACTGTATCGGCACTTGCCCACAACTTCATTGCGCTGGAAATTAGGTCGGGACAAGGACCTGTTCGGTCGACCACTGAGTATTGCGGACAGCTTTGTGGAGAAAGGACTGGCAATGCACAGTCCGTCTCAGTGTGCGTATGGTTGGGATCTTTCTCCCGGAAAGTTTCTGAGCGAGATTATCATGGCAGCGCCTCCTGAGGCAACACCAGCGGACTTAGGTTCAGTGCAGTGTAAAGTCATGTTGATCCGCGATGGAAAACTGGTCGAAGCATTTAAGTCTCCGATATTACGTTCACGAGATTTGCCCTTGCCAGTTGAAGCTGACATCAGTGGAGCACAAACTGTCGTGCTGATCACCGATCAGGCTGACACAGGTTCGCTGGGCGACCATGTACTATGGCTTGACGCACGTTTCGTTCGCGTTCCACAATCAAACTAACGCTTTCAGTTTCTAAAAGTGTTACCAACGATCATTTCTCTAGAATGAAGTCTTTATGGCAGATCCAAACGAAGTTTCTCTGACAGATTTTCAGCACAAAATTCGAGCGATGTATTACGAGAAGGATGTTCAACGAGGAATTGACGGTACTTTCATGTGGCTGGTTGAAGAAGTGGGTGAGCTGGCCACTGCATTGCGCCAAGGGACCCACCAAGAGCAAGCCGCAGAATTTGCTGATGTTCTCGCCTGGTTAGCCACGATTGCCAATGTGGCTGGGATCGATCTGGGCCAAGCCGTTCAGGAAAAATACGGAATGGGGTGTCCCGGTTGCCATCGATTAGTATGTACTTGCCCGATGGCTGAAAAACCCTGAGGCAGCAGGAAATTCACACGTGGAACGCAATTCTCTTGGAGAACGGTTGAGGGGCGAAGGCTCGAGAAAATGAACAAGTCCGTTGTAAAGCAGTCTTGAATATTTGTACACGCATTTGTTAGAGCCAAGCGAGCAAGCGCCGCGAGGCGAGTTGGAAAATTTTGGACAGCACTCATGAAATCGCTGAAATTATCTTTTACATTGTTGATTGCCAACATCGTCGTGGTTGTTTGCGCCAACGGATTAAAGGCCGAGACTTATGGAAGATCTGCGCGGCACCTGGCCGATGCGATTGACCGTTTGCAAAGTGATTACGGCCACTCCGTGCGAATTGGGATTTGGTTTGGTACGGCCGACGGACAGGTTGTGTATACACACCGGGCGGACGAAGGAAGACCAACGGCTAGTGCGATCAAGACTTCCTTCTTGATTGAATTGTTTGCACGTTATCACGATTCGCTGGATATCGTCCCCTCAGAATTGAATGAGATTTTAGCGGAGAAACATCCGGCGATTTCCCATTTTTCAGCCGCACAGCAGGGGGAAATTCGGGCTGGGTTATCGTCGGTTACGGTTCGTCAGCTTGGCGCGATCATGATGGGGGCGAGGCCGGCGTCGAACCTTGTCTACAATGCAGCAGCTAACGTTACCACAGCACTCCTGGGTGGACCAGAGCGGCTTACCAAGTTGATCCATGCTCGCTCGACGGCGTTTGGTAACCTTCACGTAAGACGTTACATGTTGGCTGATCGCAAGGCGACGGGCGACAACACAGCAACCCCGGAGGCACTGGCAGCGATTTGGCAACAATTTGCTTCGGGAAAATTGGCGGACATGACAGATAGTACTTTGGACGCAGTGGGTCAGGCTATTTTGACTCGCAATAATCGCTATAAGTTGGCTGGTAGGCACGTTTTCAAAGATGGCTCATTAGATTCCGATCCCATGACTCGGGTGCAAGCGGGTTCGTGGTTGCCTGTGGATGCAAGGGTTCCGTTTATCTATGTGGTGATGGTAGAACAAAACGGTGCGAGCGACGATGCAGGTGACGACAAAGGCAAAGCCTTGACTCAATTCACGCAGACGCTGACCGAATTAGTGTTGTCATCCGTGGGTAACCAAGCGGCCAGCACAATTGGTGGCAAACAACTTCCAGCACCAGAGAGCTCGGCAGTTCGCCTACCCACGGATTGCTTAGACCCGAGCGCGGCCATGGACGGGTGGTTGGCGATATTTGATGGACAGTCGACCTTTGGTTTCCAAGGCGCAGCGATTGTGCACGAGAGCTCGAAAGCGGCCCTACATGCTGGAGCGACTACGAGCGAGTTCGCGGATTTCGAAGTACGTATCGAAGTCGCCAAAGCCGGCACGTTGCAATTACCTGACCGCAGCGTTAAGTTGCAGCCTGGCAACCACACCTTGATTTCGCTTGGCCGACGCGGCCCGCTGAGATTGAACGACGGCCTAGTCGTCACGCGGCTGAATCTGAAACCATTGGGTTTGGTGAAATTGTTTAACGGCAAAGATTTCTCGAATTGGGAACGCCGTGGGCGAGTTCCTACGGCCAGTAGACCGGGCGCGAATTGGTCAATCTCTAGTGGAGCCATGCGTGTGGTCGGCGGTCCAGAGGCACTCGAATACGCACCAAGTAACGGTCCTCATCTTTTTTCTGATTTTGTTTTGCAGTTGGAAGCTTGTACCAAGCGAGATGGAACGAATGGGGGCTTGTTTATCCGCAATGAACCTGGGCGCACCATGATGGGCTACGAAATACAGTTGCATCATCCATGGTATGATCCTCGCGCAGGAAAACACGGCTACACCACAGGGGGAATTGACGATCGACAACAAGCGCGCGTTGCCATCGCGGTCGATCATGTTCCGTTTCGCATGACCGTGGTAGCGAATGGTCCACATTTAGCAACTTGGGTGAGCGGTTACCAAACCGCCGACTGGACAGATACTCGCCCAGCTCACGCCAATCCACGCAGTGGTTTACGACTGGAGCCCGGTACCATACAAATCCAAGCCCACGATCCCGAAACTGATTTAGAAATTCGCCAAGTCTTGATTCAGCAGTATTAGCACGAAGTGTTAAAAACGTGGTATCGCAGGTGAAGGTGTTTGCGCAAGTTTTGTTTCACGCGTGGTCGCGGCCATAGCTGGCGCGCTGCGTCCCGTTAGGGGCTGAAAGTCGGTAGAACAGGTATTCCTGTAGGATGCGAGAATTCGGTCATCCTTGGTGAAACCAAGTTAGCAAAGCTTTGTAGATCGACTGAATCGAACCGATTGCGCCCCACATAGCCAAACCAAACAAAAACAACATGACTAGGTTTTCCCACCAGCGATTGCGGAATTGGTTACCGATGTACTTGGGATTGGCGGTGATCGCCCATAATCCGCCAGCGAGCATGGGCACGAGAATAACTTGAGCGCTATTGGATAGCAGTGTCAAGAAGATAAAACCTGGCATCCCCGGCGCGGTCCACACTAAAGGCGATACTAGGCACCATATCGCGATCCATCGATAGCAGGCATGTTCGCGGTAATTGCTGATCGCAGTACCAACGCCAAACTTCCATCGCAAGTATGCGTGGCTCCCCATGTAACCCAAGCCCAATGCATGTCCGATGATTGACGAGTAGATCGCCGCAAAAATTCCTAAGTAAAACAACACCCGTCCACCATTTCCCAACACTTCGCTTAGCAGACGGGGAAGATCATCCAGTTCCTTGATAGTCAGTTGTTTGGGATGCAGCAATTCGGCCCCTAGCGTCCAGATCGACAAATCTAAGATGATCATGACCGTTACCGCTAATAAGAAATCGTACAACTGAACTCGGCGATACTGCGGGCCGTTCCAGCCTTTGTTTTCAAGGAAATAGGGGTATACCAAATTCATCAGCGAACCGCCTACAGCCCCAATCATGCCAATCGCGATCAAGAGAGGATCATATGGTCCCAGTTGATCGGGCATCTTAAAGGCAAGGACACCTTGAACGATTCCGCTCGGGTTCGGACCAATCCACAAGGCGGTACCCAAAAACGAGATTGTCAGTACGGCTAGGAATAGATTGAATATTCCTTCAATACGTCCCAAAGTTGGTCTGAAGACAATGGCGATCGCCAGTCCATTCCATAGAATTGCCCATGTCAATTTGGTTCCGAAGCCTGTTAGGTTAAGACTGGCTTCAGCGATCCCCACGGTCATGTAGGCGCCATAGATGTGTCCCATGATGATGGCTGCGAAAAACAATACGGGTGGGAAGAGGGGATTCAATCTTGCCAATCCATCCAAGACACTTTCGCGTCGCTCGTTGCACAATTGATATTTGGCGATCAGCGAAACGAATAAATACCGCATGAAGATCGCCAGCACGACGACCCACATCAACGAATATCCAAAATTGCCACCAGCCACACCCACTTCAACAATATCGCCGGCACCTAACCAGGTTAGCACCACAATAATCCCTGGGCCAAAGGACCGGACATACTCAAGAAAAGTCCTTGGGACAATTACTGATGTGGAGTGCTGAGAATTGTCAGTAGCCATCGGTGTGCTTGTTGCTATCCAAATTAGGTTTGAGTTGCGACGAACGTGATCGCTGTTTCTGGACAGGCCTTGGCACACAGTCCACAGGCGTGGCAGGCATCGGGTGCAATCACAAATGCTTGTGAACCGCCATGCATCCAGACTTTAACGCGAGCCAGCCAAGGTAGTTGGCTCTTCTCGCTCTGAGTCAGTGAGCGAATTAAAAACACGTTGTAAGGGCAGGCTGCGACACAACTTCCTTTGCACTCGCACCGATTCCGATTGACCTGAGGCAGCAGTCGGCCCGCATGTGGATCACAGTCGTTTGCTGTAGCTTTCGCTTGCGTATTCACGATAATTAATCTCTTGTGTTCGATAGCTTGTCCGTCAACCACTCGTAAGCTTGCTGGCGAACCATGTCGGGGAAATCGTGATCGCTGGCAGGGTAAACAAAAGTCAGTTCACGTTCAGCGTCCAACAGCTTATAAATTGGTTCAACACTCGCTTGGCATTTTCGCACGCCCACGACCGCAAAGTTGGCATCGTTTAATGGCGCATTGACAAAAATGGGACGCGGCGAAATGGCGGCCAGTACTTCGCCGAAATCGAATGGAACCTGTTGTGGATCGTTTTGATAACGAGTTCGAATGAGGGGCATATAGCGAGGGCTGGTCCAACCGGTCAAGTCGCCTCCGTAATAATCGGCAAACGCATTGAATCCACAACTTGAAACGACACAGCGTATTCTCCCGTCCAGGGCCGCTGTGAAAAGTGCATTGTGACCACCCAGGGAATGACCAATGCAACCAATCGCATCATGCCGAACTATTGGCAACGATTCCAACAGATCGATCGCGCGCACATTGTCCCAGATCGCTTTCATGGTGCCGCTCGCATAGCCGGTCTGCGTGTTGGTAAAATCGTACTTATAATCGCCAAAGGATGGATAGTCGGGAGCCAAGCAGATGAACCCAAGTTCGGCTAATTCGTGAGCATAGAAACGACTGGGTTTGCCTCCCATGCCACAGATCTGGGCTTTGCCAAGTTCGAAGTTTGTCGGATGCAGGCACAACATGGCTGGAGCAGGTGCCTGCAGTGTGTTGGGAACAAGCAAGTAAGCAGGTACACGGCTGTTATGATCTGCCGCGTATGAAAGTTTGATGCGCAAGTATTTTCCGGTGGCTTGCACATCGTCGATGCGCACCTCCAATGGAACGCGTGATTGCGAACCAGGTAACGTGCCCATTGCTTGTTGCATATGGTAACGAACATGCTCGCGTCGTTGGCCAACATCGAGCGCTGTTTTCGTAGGCAACTTCTTGCCATCTTCGGCAAGGTGATACGATAGATCGGAGTGGTTTGTGTAAGTGGGTACTGAGGGCAATTCGCGGGAAGCCGATACAGGCTGCGTTTGCTCAGCCGATATTCGCAAGTTCTCAAGTAGATGTAGTCCGCTGCGTGCAGGCGCGAGAATGTCTAGATCCCCATCAGCATCAATATCGACCAATTTGGGATCGAGATCCATGCCGCAACCTGCTCCCAATGAGATCGTATGTCGCTGCCATGTGCGCGAGGCTTCAATGAACTTGTACCAATAGATTGCCAGCGGATCGTTTTCCCCTGGATCGCGACCATCATGCCCTTGAAATCGTTTTCCAGCGACCAAGTCCTGACGGCCATCGCCATCGTC
>CAZVBC010000046.1:0-26619 GCA_964625155.1 uncultured Pirellulaceae bacterium | reverse complement strand
ACGCATCAATCGCGAGTGATTCAAAACAGGCCAATTAGCCGCAGCGCCATAATGCCTGTAAATGTCAGGAGCAAGCTGTCAAACAGCTTTTGTGGAATGCGTTTGACAACACTTTTGCCTACCAACAAGCCGCCAACAATCACTGGAGCCAAGATTAAGTTCAGCGACAAACTGCTGATGGTGATCAATCCCAAATTGTAACTGAATGGTACCTTTACCAAGTTAATTAGCAAGAAGAACCAGGCACCGGTCCCGACAAGTTGCATCTTGGGCAAAGATACCGCCAACAGGTACAAGGCAACAATCGGACCGGCCGCATTGGCCAGCATCGTCGTAAAACCTGCTAACAGACCTAATGACCAGGCAAACCAAGTTGCATGAGGAAAATACTCAAACCATTTTGGCTTCCATATTCTTGCGATTTGAGTGAGCGTCAGGCCTAGAATGATACAACCGAGGCTCAAGCGAAAGCCTCGATCATCAATATAATTCATGCACTGCCACGCCAGGATAATGCCAACGATAGCAGGCAACATCAGTCGTTTAAGAAACTTCCATTGTGTATGCTGGCCAAAAAACACCACCGAACAAACATCACCGACGATCAACATCGGCAATAGGATGCCTGTGGATACCCGTGGTCCAAAAACTCCCGCCAGAATGATCACGTGGACCATCCCAACACCAATAAACCCGCTTTTGGAAATACCGATACCCGCTGCCGCGATAATGACCAGCATCCATTCGATTGCATCTAGGTCGTACAAAAGCTGGAAATTCATCGATGCTCGATAACAGGTTGGCCATCGCGAAGAGAAATGACCACCAATTCGTCATGCCGATTCGGCGAAATCGTTATGCGAGCATCTCCTATCCATAGCGCTATGGGTTGCGACTGGGCAACCACCATCTCCAAATGATCGTTGGCGTCAAATCCTTCATCGCGTGTTTTACCAAGCTCAGCTCGCGAGCCTTGAAATTCTGTAGCTATTGGCACAGCAACTCGCTGACCACTTGCAGCGTCAATCGCCTTAAGGCGAATTCGCATTTGCCCGGGCAGCATCTCGGAAGTTCGCCGTGTATATCGACTGGTTACGTTGACCGCCGAAATCTCTCGCTTGCCACGTGACCAAACCATCGGGAATGGGGTTGGAGTCATACGATAGCTGACAGCAAAAATCGCATTGCGAGGGTGGTCGATTTTGGCCGCCGAGGCTCGATTTACAAACCAAGCCTTGTCCAGTTCGTCACCATTGGGCTCCGCCGCACCAGTGAAGTGCCATTCCCCATCCGCCCAGATTTCGACCCAGGAGTGATTGCCACTGCCATCTGTCCATAAGGGTGTACCAACAAATCGAGCTGGTATTCCCACCGAGCGGCAGGCGTCGATCAATAAAATCGACAGCCCGGTACAGGAGGCTAAACCCGATTTAATTGATTCATATGGCCCTTGATTCGCTCGCGCTCGACGCGTCGAGTACTTTACATTCAGCAGTGGAAAAATCTTTTGGTTCAATTTGGCCGCGGCAACCGCAGGGGAATCCACACCGGCGATCAACGGAAGAAAACGCTGGCGAAAGTCTGCACGCCATTTATCACGCTGTTCATCGATATTGGCATACGGCAATACAGCTTCAAAAAAAATCTCTGTTGGCAATTTAGCCTTCCAGGGAGCTTCATCGTAAGCTCGGTAGGCTTCACGTACGTTTTCAACCAAGAACTCGTGTGTCAGTGATTCGATATCCGACTGCGGCATGTGGGTCAACAAGAAATCGAATCCGGTGCGTTCGCGGTCATCAAGCAGGCTCCAAGCCTGCCGAATTGAATCCGCATTGGTACCAGCGCGGGCAGCATGCTCATCCAACTTCGTTACGGCAGCATGGCCGTCCACCGTGACAATCAAGCTGTTGGTCAACGAATCTCCAAATCGCTCCCAATCAAAGAATGACCATACCACTCGCTTGTCTCGTGTGATTTCGATGATTTGAGGGTTTGTCTTGCCAGCATGGCAGTTACCCAGCACAATGTTGCCGCTTGGCAAAACCTGTAAGGTCGTAACCCATGCCAATTGAATGTTAGGCAAATCAGCTTGATTTAGCTGCCAGACAATTTGTTTATCGCGAGTAACTTCTATGACCCCATGGCCGTTACCGGTCGAGATCAGTGTATTCCCATTGGCCAATCGAACGGCACTGAAGCACTGATTGCCCCACGCGTCGACTCCGTGACCACCGGCAGGCGATTTGTCGAACAGCGGCACCGAGTATTCCCACGTTACTCCTCCCGCCGAATTGTACTCGCGGACTGCACCATCTCCTTCGTGGCAAACCAAAAAATTACCATTTGCCAACTTGCGAGCCAATCGTGTGTCGCGATGCGGATGCGGTTTGTCGACTTTCAAAGAGACCTGCTGGACCAAAGTCCCGTTTCGGTCGACTTCGATAATGCGCGAAGGGCCACTTTCGGCGATCATGGTGTTGCCGTCAGCAAGTCGTTGGAAAGCGTGAACTTCGACGCGCCTTCCAGCATTTCCGTTCGCTGTGGCAGCGTCGTATTGCCATACGGTTTTTCCGGCTTTGGGGTCCAACTCGATTATTCTCGTCCAACTCGTTTGTAACAGCACGTTGCCATTTGATAACAAGTGGAAATCATGCAACGGGCCGATTTCAAACTCCCATTTCGTTTTGCCAGTTTCATCAATCATGGCAATGCGTTTTTTCGACGAATCGGCCGCAATAAAAGCCCTGCGTGGGGACTCGGCTAGACTCACACGTTCATCGACCAGTGCCACGGACCAGCAACTTAAAAGCAGAAGCAAAAAACTTCGCATGAACCAATCTCTATAACAAGAAGCCCAAACTCTGCGCAGCGAATTCGCACAACATAGAAAAGCCCAACTCAAGGATTCTATCAGAAACATCGTTGGGCGACACAGTGCGCAGCGAACGATATTGGGCAAATGTCCATGGTTGAACAACACTGTGTTCCATCTGCCTCCAGTTGCGGACAAGCGTTTTTCGCAGCAAAATCGCTCGAACTTGTTGCTAAACTTCCAGCCAAACAAGTCGAAGAGGCGATACGCACTGGCGTAACTTAGTGAGCCATGACACAAGTCGGCAATGAGCAAGCTCGCGATTGCTTGACGATTTCCTCCGCATGTTCACCTGGGCGATTTCGATTAGGATAGTCGCGGACCTTGTGCTGAAGGTCCGCGCTGTCGAACAGAGAATGGGTTCAATATGAGAGGGTTTGAATTGTGAAGGTCACAGGAGTCGATGTTTGTCCGTTGAGCGGTGCTACAGTTGATGGCGGATGGCCTCAGGGGCACGAACCTCAAGAGAATCTACATACGCTGATCATTGTTCGAACCGATTCGTCGATGGTAGGTTACGGTAGTTGTTTTACATCCGGAAAACTCGTTGTTGGTGCCATGGAATTATTGTGGCCTTTGTTACGTGGCGAGTCGGCAATCGAACCCGAGCGAGTGTCCGAGAAACTGCATCAATCAACTTTCTGGCAAGGAAGGGGTGGAGCCGTAACACATGCAATCAGTGGGCTGGATATCGCTCTTTGGGATCTGATGGGTAAGGCCTGTAATCAGCCGGTATCAAGATTGATGGGAGGTAATCATCGCCAAAGAATAAAGCCGTACGGATCGATCCTGTTCGATGAACCGGATCAACTCGCACGCAATCTACAGAGCGTTGTGGAACGCGGATTTCGCGCAATCAAGATGGGTTGGCGTCCGTTCGGAAGACGCGATCGCGCGTTTGACGAATTGCTCATTCGAACCGCGCGCAGTACGGTAGGAGACGAAATCGAATTAATGGTGGACGCCGGAGGGAGTGAACAGTTTTGGCCGCATGGTACCAATTGGGCACGCAATACCGCGAAAATGCTCGCGGACTTTGGAATCGTCTGGTTTGAAGAAGCCTTGCCACCCGACGATATCGATGGATTTGTCGAGCTTACGCGTACATCGCCGGTTCCAATTTCAGGAGGCGAAGTACTTACGCGCCGACAAGCATTTCAGCCGTGGCTGGAACGGCATGCAGTCGATATTATTCAACCGGACTGTACCAAGAATGGAGGCTTGAGCGAGTTTCGTCGTATCGCTTGGTTGGCTCAGGATCATAATGTGCAAGTAGTACCCCACGGCTGGAACACGGCAATTGGCTTGGCCGCAGATCTTCAAATCTCAGCGTTTTTGCCTAATGCTCGTTACGTCGAATATCTCACGCCCTGCGCCTATATTGACGAGTTAACTGTGAATCCTTTCCGGTTGGACTCCGATGGGATGTTGATGATTCCCACCGGTCCAGGCTTGGGCGTAGAAATCGACCCGCAACGGTTGGCAAAATTTTGCCCGCAACGCATTGAATTTCGCTAGGCTCCATTTCCGTGGCCAATCGTTTTTAAACCTGGATTGAGGAACTCACAATGCAATTGCAACCGATAATCTCAATTGCCATCTTTGGTTATGTATTTGTAACAACGCTTGTGCCCATACAAAGTGCTTCCAATGGGTTGGAGTTTATGGGGCCAACGGAAGTTGGAAACAATGTCATCTCACACGGCGATGGAACTTGGGAGGCGTTTTCCGCAGTCAGTCGCGAGGGACGCGTGGAGATTCGCAGCAAACGCTCTAAGGACTTTGGACGCAGTTGGTCGGAGCCAACAACAGCACACACTTTTTCCGGTGAGGGATTTTCAGGCTGCATCGCGATTCTCGATCGACGCCAAGAAGTTCAGTTGTTTTTCATGCGGCTGAGAACTGAAGGGACAGGTAAACAAGTTGCCATCGATCGCTTTATCGATGTTTGGCATATGCGTTCCAGCGATAACCGTCGAGTATGGAGCGATCCCCAACGCATTTTTCAAGGTTATACCGGATCGGTTCAAATGGCCCTGCGGCTTAGAAGCGGAAGAATGCTGTTGCCTTTAGGAGTTTGGGTACCTGGGCGAGCTGTTGCGCCCCCCACGGGATCACATTACTCAACGACGATCTACTCCGATGACGATGGAGCAACTTGGACACAATCGACCGCCCAACTGACTGCACCTTGCCACCTGAATTACAACGGTAACAACTATGGCGCTTGTGAACCGTATGTGGTGGAACGCGCCAATGATGTGTGGATGCTGATTCGCTCGCAAGACGGTTATTTGTACGAGTCCACTTCGCCCGATGGCGCCGCTTGGTCGAAGGCGGTGCGAGCACCATTCGCGAGCTCAAATTCGCCGGCAGGAGTTATCAATCTGCCCGACGGTCGAATCGTAGTTGTCTGGAACAACTGCCAGACACCACCCCGAGTCGACGGTCAAGGTGTTTACGGTGGGCGCGATGCATTGCACGCAGCTATTTCGGAAGATGGAGGTCAGACATGGCGCGGATGTAGAGAAATATACCTTGATCGCATGCGTGACGATTCGCCACCCGACTTTGGCGATCGGGGAACTGCTTACCCATTTCTCATGGCCACGAATGATGGTCGCGTTGGCGTCGTTAGTGGCCAAGGAGCCGGGCGTCGCGCGTTGGTCATACTTGATCCCACATGGCTGCTGGAATCTCACCGCACTGAAACGTTTGACAAACAGCTCGAAAATTGGTCAGTGTTTTCAGCGTTTGGACCGGCCAGACGCTACTGGCGAGAGCGAGCACCTGGTGCTCGTTTAGTTGACCACCCCGAACAGACCGGATCAAAGGCCCTACTGGTCAGTGGCCACAAGTCCCGACCACCGGACGGCGCCGTATGGAACTTTCCTGCGAGCCGGAAAGGGCAATTGATTCTTAAAGGTCGACTTCAGTCGGAATTCGGAGGAATCTCTATCTCATTGACGGATAGGTTCTTTGATCCTACCGACGATAGTTCCCAAGCTCACGACGCGTTTCGATTGCAAGTACCAGCGGAGGCGGCACTCGGTTCAAAAAAGTTGTCCCCAGAACAATGGTTTACATTGCAATGGCAATGGAATTGCGAAAGCAATACATCATCCATCCTTGTAGACGGAGAGGTCGTCCTGCAAACAAGTTCAAACAGACCACCACTACATGGCTTGAGCTATCTGCGAATACGATCGACCGCTACCTCGGAACAACTTGGCGGTCTGATGGTCGCCAGCGTTTCTATGGAAGGTCAATAGCAAACAGAAATGCCAAGTGGAGCCGCTAAGGCGTTGCAAAACAACAAGTAATTTTCAGGTAGCAAGCTCTGAGTCTGCGCAGGGCGTAACTTCGCGAACAATTAATGACACTAATCGGTAAGTGCCTGTCCTAACCCAAAAGTGCTCGTTCCCAAGCTCCGCCTTGGAATGTGCTGCACTTGAGGCTCCGCCTCGCGAAACCGTTAAGCCCGTCAGTCGGAGGCGTACGCGTATAATCTCTGCTGCAATTCCAATCTCCTTACGCCCGAGTACGCCTGTGGCTAACCATTTCTTGGCGCGCGAATAGGCGCTATCCAACTAACCAACGCCGATTATTTCACTTGCCACTGTTCATCGAAGAAATCGGCAGCCGCAATCTTGCCTGGCAATTGAAAATTTGCAGCTTCCGTGATATCGACGATCGCCCAATCCGGCAGCATGGGGATCTGGCGAGCATTGTTCAGATACGCAAATTCTCGATAGGTAAAGCCACTGTTGATTACCACGTAGCGATTGGGGTTGAGCGGATTGGGGTACACCATTACCAATGCATGATTCGCAGCAGGGTAAGATCGATCCCCGACACGAATCTCCGTATCGCTCCATTGAATAGGTAATCGCTTGGCAATACGCGCGATGACGCGATTACTGGTTGGATCGCCAAACAAAACCAAGTTCTTGGAAGTATAGTCCTCGCCACTAATCGAGTTATCATCTCGTTCTTGAATATCACCGCGAAACTGGCGGCGCCATTCTTGTTTCGCATGTGAGTATTCGGCCTGCACCCATTGTTCAACCTGCGGATTAGCACATTTTTTCGAAGGACGCACGAACACGAAACTATCCATAAACGCATCATCAATGGGCCCCTGCAAGCCCGGTCGCTTGGTGAATGCTACGCGGCGATCGTTGGTGCCAGTGGCCTCTTCGATCTTCCATCGCTGGCCAGTCCTCGCAAGTTTGACAGCCCATGGAAGCGTGCCATCGATAGCAGGTGCCGTCAATTCTTGGTCATCGACTCGAATAAGTACTGCATCCGCTTTAGCGAACGGCCATTGCTTGGGTTGGAAGGCGAGCTGCATGTGAGTAACATTCGTGGACTTCAGCACAATCTTGTCCGGAGACGCCAATTCCGCTTCGACGCGAGCTTCCTTCCAGTGCTCACCAAGCCCCAGTAAACTCAACCAACCCCGACTGTTGTAGCGCAACGTGTAAGTTGTTAGGTCAATTTTCAAGGGCACGACTTCGCGGCCCGACTTGGCCCAATCAGACAAATTGCGTTCAATTTCTAATTTGGAATCAGCGTGAATCTTGTGTCCAGTGTCAGGTCCAATCAGGTGCAGTAGCTTCATACCTCGCTTTGCCATTGCAGCCTCCATGATATCGGCGGCCTGTTTCTGCGAATCGATTTCACCGCTGTATGCTACTGTTGGCAAGTGACGCAAATTGTTGGCCCAATCCGGGCAGTCGTACCAATGCAATAAACGTTTTTGAAATGCCGTTGGTACAAAGTCTTCTTTTTGAAAGAACTTTAGGAACTCCAGCGTTTCACTAAAGCCCGCTCCCGGATTGGCAGCGTACCACAGGTTAGGATAGTGGACAGCCATCTGCCAACATCCCGCACCACCCATCGAAAATCCGCGAATACTGATGCGATTCCCGTCGATCGGATAGATTCCCTGAACATGCTCCAAAGCTTCGAGCACGTCAATTTCACCTGCGAACTTAAAAGCGTTGCAGTAACGACCATAGGGATGCAAAACAAAAGTATCTGGGGGTGTAAACTCGCCCGCCTGGTTCATGCGTTGGTATAGAAACGCTGCTTCACTGGTTCGCTCGCCGCGACCATGTAACCAAATGTCCAGCCGCATTGGCCGACGAGAAAACGGCTGCCAGTTTGCCGGAATCACCAGCCCATATGGCTGAATGGAATTATCAATCTTGGACCGAAATCCACCAACCACCAACCGTGGCTTTCCATCCCCATTTTCAGCTCTGCCTGACCCGCGACCGCCACGCATACGATCGCCCAGGCGCTGCAATCGCCTTTCACCTTCGGCAAGCACCTCTTTGGCTTGGTCCAGTTCTTTTTCCGAATAGAACATCCTTTGTTCGACAGCTAATTCAACAGCTCGCGCGAATACCAGTACGTCCGCTTTCGATCGGTCGCTTGGGTTTTCACTATCTTCAACCGCTTGCCGTAACTTTGCACAGCGGCCAAGCAGCTCGTCCCGAACTGCGGCCGGTACTTCGATACCCACCGGTGGAACTGGGCGAACGTTGGTCGGGATATTGTCGGCTGGCCCGTCGCCAGAGGCCACAACTGAGACTACCAGAACGCACAATAGGGAAACGACGTGTTGGAAACGGCCAGTGTTTTTCATGTTGACAAGATTCGTAGGGGGATTTGCGAAGAATTCAAGTGGCTGACAACATAAGTGCTCGTATGCCCAAATGCAAGCATCGCTGGAACTGGAGTTTGCCGATCGATAGAATTGGGCTATAGAGATATTCACAATCTGCCGAGAATGTTCGAGTAGATTTACGGCTGCCACGTCTTACCAGTTGGGTGCGACGCGGCAAATCTTGATCGCAACGAGGCTTCGCAATATGGCAATGGAAAACTACTCGCGGTATCAACAATCAGTTATCAAGCGGTTCTACGAACATCGCGATAATATTGCCTTACAGCGAGCCCAAGAACAAGTTACCGAACTCTACTTGACCGAAGGCAAAAAACGCCAAAAAATCTGGGAGGCGTTGGCCAAGAATCTAGAAAAGCTTGGTGTACCGGCCGAGCAAATTGCCAATTTGCAAACCAACGATAACCCCGAAACCGTAGCCAAGTTGTTACAAGAAAAGTTTTAGTTTCTCATCGCCACCAAACATTCTGGGCCGCCAATCAATCTGGGATGCTGAGGAGCAACTGGGCGACCTCAGGGTGAGCAGCAATGGTAGGTATGGGCATTACCGCATACCCGTGCAGTTCTGCCGCACGTATATGCGTGCGTCCTGTGGTTTATTCGGCTAGTTTTTTCCTTAGATAGGTAAGCACCCGACGTAGTTGCGGATCTCCAGAACATTCCGGGCTCGGCGGTTGCTCGGTAGAAGTGACCTTGCGTGGATCACCACGATACTGCCAGCGGCGAAAAAGATGAATTTGCTCTTGGTCGTTCAACTTAAGAGCCAATTCGTTATCGGGTAGTACTCCCCATGTTTCCTTGGTCCCCATCGACTCGAGGCGATGAATGTTTGCCCCGCTGGGACGATAGTAACGTGCGGTGGTGAATTTGATGGCGGCTTGTCCATCCAACTCAAACACTTGCTGTACGGTTCCTTTGCCAAAGCTGCGATCGCCGGCGATGATGGCTCGGCCAGAATCCTGTAAACAGGCAGCCACAATCTCGCTGGAACTGGCCGATTGGTCGTTGATCATCACGACGACCGGTACCTGTAGAGAAATCTCCACCGGGGGCTTGGCATCATATTGTGAATTGAATCGAATATCACGACCTTTCGTGGAAACAATCCGCCCCGACTCCAACAGCATGTCACAGATGTCAACCGCAGCGGAAAGGATTCCTCCGGGATTAAATCGCAAGTCGATCACGATCGCTCGCGCGTCATGCTTGATTTGACCAAGCGCGCCGAGAAACTCTTCAACTGTCCGTTCACCAAAGACATTGATACGGATATAGGCAATACGGCGATCTTCTTCCAGCAAAAAGTTCCATTTTGAATTCAGTTGGATGCGATCTCCGTAAACCGAGTCTACTTGAATGTCCGCGCGCTTCAGCTCGACTTGCCAAAGTCCTGGCTGACCTGCGCGTTGTACCCCAAGCCGAACTGGAGTTCCAACCACACCTCGCATCAACTCTGAAGCGTCATCGACTTTCAGTCCCACGGTCGTCTTGCCATCGATTTCCAGAATGACGTCTCCGGGCTGCAAGCCCGCCTCATAAGCTGGCGTACCTGGCAGCGGAGCGATCACAGTCAAGTGCTCGGCGGCAGGTGGCCCTTCAATCAAAATTCCAACACCGCCAAACTGCTGTTCGATGTAAGATTGAAATTTCTCGTATTCGCGCGGAGGAATGTACTCGGAATACGGATCCAAGCGGTCGACGATGCCATCCATCGCGCCTAACAATAAATCATTGCTCTTCACTGGCTCGACATAGTAGTTTTCTACAACACGCATGGCCTTGGCAATTCGACCTGCATGTTTCAATCGGCGTGCCTCGAGGTGGCACACCAGACACACCACCATCGTGATCACCAGAATTTGAATATTGCGAACCGGCAAAACCTATGCCTCCCTCAATTCCTCAGCTCAAACCGTAACCTGAAACTACGTGATAACACATTACCGAAAAGCGCTCGCCAGGCCTCCAGCGTTAATGTCCAAGAGATTTGATCGCTGACAATTTAGTGGTACAGCCGTATCAAGGCTCTACAGGGGGAGAGCTGGTGGGTGGAGCCTCGTTTTCCACCGGAGTTGGTGGCGGTGGAGTGGGTTTGGGCGGTTCCGTTTTCTGGAGTTCGTAGAACTGCAAAAGGTCCGAGAACGATCGAAGTGGCTCTTGTCCTTTTTGCATGGCGTCGGTAATCGGCTTCTTAGGTTGCTTGCTCTTGACGACCACAGGTTTGTTTCCAGCATCGTTAGGTGACGATACTGCAGCTCCCCGATCCCCTTGTCGGCCGCGTCGAGGCCCACCACGACCACCTCCTTGCGGACCGCGTGTATTTCCTCCAACTCGCGACTTGCGATCTGGCGCCAATTCTGCTTGCCCTCGATCGGAACGTTGATTATCCGGTCGACGCTGACCCGGCGACGATTCGCGTTGGCGGTGCTCGCGCTGCTGATGCTGTTGTTGCCGCCGTTCTTCCTCTTGGCGTGATAGCTCCGCTTGTTCGCGCGGTGACAGGGCAGTTAAACCAACTCGCTTCTTCTGTGTGTCGATCGAGACCACCCATGTTTGTACTAGGTCACCTACCTGCACGCACTGATGTGGATCTTCGATAAACTGTGATGAAAGTCGGCTGACATGTATCAAGCCACTGCAATCCGGGCCTAGTTCGACGAATGCTCCAAAATCCGCAACTCCAACCACAACTGCCCACACCGTCATACCAGGTTTGAGATTCTCCAAGGTCGGCATCTCAGCTTGCATTGGGACCCAGTCGCGATGTTCGCGAGAATCCGCAAACGGGTGCTTGAGGCAGTTAGCGATCCACTGCAATTTGGCCCGCCCCACTTGCCAACCTCGCGCGATCTTCTCTACATCGATCGGTGGTTTAGCCTCTGCGGATACAACAGCGTTTTCAGGATACTCAGGGGCCTGCGAGGTTGGTTCTGCTTGAACTGGCTCAACCACAGCCGCCTCCGCTGTTGGGGAAGCGGCAGAAATGTCCTCGCCCACTGCCGCGCTCGGTGATGAATCAGCGGGACTAGAATCGCCTTCGGCCTGTGACGCCACAACGCTGGTGTCCGGAATCTCTGCGTCCGCCGCTGATACTTGATCTGAAGCAACAGGCTCGTTGTTTTCAGGCAGCGCTTCTGGACTTGTCGAAGCTTCGGTTGCCGGTTCGTTCAGGTTCGCGGCCGGAACCGTGCTGGGGGCCGGTATTTGCCGGATCTCGGGCGCCGTCCAACCATCGGGGTGAGCTGCTGGCGCCGTCAAATCAGTTGCTTGAATAAGCTTCTGAGCCAATCGATAATCGTCAGGATGAATCAGTGTCCCGTCGAGCGTATCGTCGCTACCGTAGACTCTCAACAGTCCAATGGCTTGCCGCGAAGACATCTCGGACCAGCTTTCCATAGCTTTGAGCAACTCAGCCCGCGACGCGATTTTGCCCTGCGCAGCCAACTTCGCAATCTGAATCGACTGTGCTGAAGTGATCCCGGGGACATTGGCTAACTCGTAAGCCATAGCTCGCCGCGCATCCAACCCCTTCCCAGCAACACAGTCCATCAGCGTCTCATGGACCATCCGCTGAAGAATGTCTTGCGGTAACTCGCGCTGAAAGCTGCCCAATCGCAAGCGATTCGGTTCAACCTTCAACATTTCTCGCAGGGGGTCCTGGAGTCTGCGGGCAATCCATGCGGCAGCGCGGACACGTCGGTTGTGTTGCGGCAATTCTTCATTGCCAATTCTGCTGGAGGCGTAGGCGTCGGCGCCTCCACGATCAACCATGCTCCAGCGCAGGTTCCCTGATGCGCTTTGCTTCATTAACTCAGCAACCGTGTGAATCAGAAAGCGGCGAGCAGGGCCGTTAGAAAGCGCGATCATCGTGACTTTGAACCGATGAATCAATTCGCCTAGCTGGATAACATTCTGGCTTACATTCGAAGCATGACTACTACAAATGATTTCATCGGCATGCAACACATGACCGCGATAATCGACAATCGCAACTGCGGCCTGTTTGGGACCTACGGTGTCGATCGCCAAAATACAATGACCTCGTACGGGTCGCTGCATGAGGGACGAACGGAGTTGATCGACCGCACGTTCGAGAAGTCGCTGCTGAGCTTGCTCTTCGAGTTCCGCCAGTGCATCATGCTCGATCTTGGGCAATAGTTTTTTCAAGCCCTCGTCAGTAGCGTGCGTAAACCAACTTACCAATGGGTGCTTGTGCGCAACAAAGACATCGCGTGCCATGTTTACAAGGGCATCCACCGAATAATTCAGCTTGACCTTTGCCAGTTGGCTGCGCTGCCCACGACCTATCATCAACAGTTGATAGGAGGTTAACCGACTCAGTGGCTTATTGAGGCCACGGAACGGCTGCAAGACTGAAACCAGCCATCGACGCCGACGCTGTCGGGGAGTCATTTTCTCAAACGGCTTTTTCGAAATCAGAGGAGTTACTCTCTTTTTCTTGCCGGCCTCTCCCTTTTCAGGCACACTGGCTGCCGTGTCGGTGTGGCCCGACTCAGTTTGTGAATCTACTACATCGTGTTCCGTTTGCCCATGTTCGTGATCCTCTTCGCCATGATCCTCTTCAGCAAATGTGTCGGCGTCGAAGTCATGTGTGATCTCGGACGTCTGAGAGTCCTCATGCGTCGCACTAGCGAGCTCACTTGCATCCAAGGATGCGTGTACGCTGGGATCTGCCAAGCTGTGATCGTGCTGAACAACCGCTGAAGAAGATGATTGTTCGAGCGCAGCAGAATCTGTTACTGGAGCAAGGTCGTCCTTGTTGACATCCTGCCGGTCGGATTTCTTGCTTTGCGTTCCTTTCGCCGGTGCCGCATGCGCAATTTCCTCAGCGTGAATATCCGTCAACAACTCGATCTGCACGCTTGCTTTAGATTGAATGGAACGTCGGAGCCTATCGGCTAACTTTGCGTCGCTGGCGATTAGATTCCCAATCAACCGCGTGCAGTTTTGCAAGAACTGCTCGGCCTGCTGGGCATCCACAGACATTTCCGCCGCCGCCCATGCCTGTAAATCTTCGATAGGTGGGCCAGCATAGGCAATTATCTTCTCCAACAATTGGGCAGCTTCTTGGCCCTTGTCGGGATTCGTGCGAGCATGTTTTCGCACGCGGAAGGCACGTAGGATCGATTCGATCTCTACCTCGGTGTGCGCCTGTTCCAGTTGATTCTGGCACACATCGTCCAGCTCAGCAACTTCGCCCAGTTGTGCGACAGCTTTGTGCCGATATCCGTCCAACCGCTGCTGGCGCTCGATGGCCAGCTTGAGAGGCCAAATCGCGTTAACCGGGAACGCACCGATTTCGTCTGCCCGATAGCGCGAAATGAATGCCGGTTGATAGCCTTGCTGAAGCAAATCCGCTGCGACTTTTATTTGTTCGACAGGTAAATGCAGGTGACGGGCAATATTGCGAAGATCAATCATACCTTAGTCAGACGATCCAGTCGTCGCTGCAAAACCTTAGTTCCGCCACAGCGAAGCGACCAAAAGTGTTTACCAAATTGCAAAAATCTCGAACGATTTTTGCGCGAATCTACGGAAGGGGTTGGCGATTGTCAAGCGACGTATTCAATACCGACTCCAATGGTCAACTTATCGCGCTGCCTGAATTACCCAAAGCCCCAGCAGCAATTTATTCGGAAAATCCTGAAAATTGACCCCAATTCGGTTAATCGTAACACTCTCACACTGACGATATCCCACTGGTAGATCGAGGCATACATTTCCTGGTCAATCCGTCTTTTTCATTCAAAAGTTATTCGAAAGCCTGTGCATGGGACGCCCAAGCCTCCGAGTTCTCTCGCCCGACCATAACCACCCAACCTTGGATATTCATCGTACCGACGAGCCCAATATCACGGTATCGGTGGCGCAGATTTTGCCATTATTGGCCGAGGCGATGGCCTCGAATCGAGCTTGGCTAAAAGATTTTGCTGACGATCCTGTCGCGATCACCAGTGACTTTTACGAAGTATTGCTGGCATTCCAGCGCCTGCGCAGTTCCAATGCAGCCTAAAATATCGCCAGCTCTCGTGGCGAATTGCACTCAATCGACAACATAGCCGAGTGCACGGAGTTTTTCGGCGAGAGCTAACTTGGCTTGCAATTCGCCATGCACCAAGCGAATCGCCTTGGGACGTTCCTCCATGCCAGTAACAAACCGAATCAAGTCCGCTTGATCGGCATGCGCGGAATAACCAGACAGCGTGTGGGGAGTCGCTTTGATATCAAACCGTTGTCCGTCTAGACGCACCCACTCTTTACCATCCTGAATGTACCTGCCAGGCGTCCCGTGAGCTTGAAAACCGATGAACACCACGTCTGTAGTCGGCTCAGAAATAAATGCCTTCAGATAATTGACGACGCGACCTGCCGTGCACATTCCGCTGGCCGCGATAACGATTGCTGGCATCTTCGAATCTCGTAAGTACTCGACCATATCGCGATGCTCTTCATGTTCATTGACATGCACCAGGTTGTCAAAAACCAATGGCTGGTCGTCGTACGTTAACACATGTTTGGCTTCATCATCCCAATACTCGCGCATCGAATCGTAGATTTGAGTCAACCTAAGAGCTAACGGGGAATCGACCACGACATTCACTCGCTTGAGCAGCGAGCAGCCCTGCTCCCGTTCAACACGGAGAAAGACCTGATTGAGTTCGTACAGCAATTCTTGCGTTCTACCTAAACTGAACGCTGGGATGATCGTCACACCTTTGTTTTCTAAAGTGTGACAGAGGATTCGCTCCAACTGCTGTGAACGCTCGTCGCGACCTTCGTGTAACCGATCGCCATAGGTGCTCTCCAGTACCAACAAGTCCGCTCGTTGTGGGCTGGCCGGATCGATCAATAGTGGTGCATTGGTTGAGCCAAGGTCGCCACTAAATACAAAGCGCTCTCCTTTGTAATCAATCTCCACGTAGGCCGAACCGAGGATGTGTCCAGCCGGTGAAAAACGGATTTGCACACCACCATCCAGCTTATGCCACTTGCCATAAGCCAGCGGGCGCACGTGGCGGCGCAGTTCATGCAGGAACCGTTCAATTAATTTCTTGTTGCGTGTTACACCAATCCGCATCGCATCTTCGAGCATCAGGGGCAAGAGTTTCGCGGTGGGAGGTGTGCAATAAATGGGCCCACGAAATCCTGCCGCCATCAAATAGGGAACTCGCCCAATGTGATCGATATGCACGTGGGTGAGAATCAAGCCTTGAATTCCATCCAGCGGAAAATCGATCTGTTCCTCGTCACGTCCGCGTGCATCGTCTCCTTGGAACAGTCCACAATCAACCAGCAAACTACGCCGATCATCGAGCAAAACTTGGTGGCACGATCCGGTTACACCTTCGTGCCCACCATGATGAATGACTTTCATCGACAACTCCGCAGTAGGCCTGGTGGCGACTCACAGTTACATTGATTTCATCTATCTGCGGCAGTACGCATTCGCACTGCTGCAGCTTTTATAGAACTCGACGAGTTGCGAACAGCTAACATATTGAGCTGCTTGGCTAGGGTTTGCCAACTTGTTTCAAGAAGGCGATCAAATCACTCATCTGCTCGGGCGTTAACTGCTCTTCGATGCCGATCGGCATCAGCGATAGTCTGGTGCTTTGCAAACGCTCAATATCCGCACGATTCAGCGTGTGTTTGTTGCCCCCTGCTTCAGCCAAAACAACTTGTGATGCGGATTCATCTTGGATAATACCGGCAATGACACGTCCGTCGGTCATCAATACGGAATAACCAAGAAAACGTGGATCGACCTCGCGGTTTGGATCGAGAATCGTGTCCAATAATTGTTCTGGGCTCTTATCAGCCAGTTGTTTTAGTGGCGGCCCTACATCATTACCCAACTCTGCCACGCGATGGCAGTTGGCACAGACTTTTTGGAATGCCACACGGCCACGGCTGGCAGCCACGCGGTTCGTCAGAGTGTCGGCTGCCAGTTTCTCGCGATAGCGATCGATGACCTGCTGGCGATCGGGTGAAGCCGTGTCCAGCAATTTCGTGAATCGCGCACGTAAGTTCTCGTCTGGCACGTTTATCAACTGACGACGAACATCAGGCGCGATTTGTGATCTGGCAATCGTCTTATTCTCGATTGCATCCGCCACCGCCGATAACGACTGACTATAACGCAGCAATCGCGTCAACACAGTCTGCTGAACAGCAGGTGTCATCTGCTGTGCTCGGCCAATCAAGTTCGCTGTGGCCGAACGCGGGTCTGCCCACAACAACGATTCGGCCACGATACTCTGAGCTGCAGTCGGATAAGCGGCAGAAAGGATTTTATCTGACCAGCGATTTCTGGAATCTTGAGATAGCAATCTCAGCCATCCTAAACGCGCGATCGCATCTCCGTTTTCCGCCGATTTTTCTAGGGAGTCGACGGTATCGGTCAGCGTACTCTCGATTTTGCCAATCAGTTTTTGCCGCTGGGAATCGTTCATCAATCCCAGCAGTGTCTGAGCTTGCCGCGCAGATGCGAGATTACACACTGCGGTAATCCAAGCTTGGTTCTCCGCAGCATCCTCGGCGAGTAGTCCACCGACAATTGCAGTTTTTAACTCATTGTCCGCCAGTGCGCGATCAGATACCTGGTCCACCCACGACGGCAGTAGTACTGCCAACCACTGCGCCAGATCATCTGCACCCAGAGCTTTCTCGCCAGCCTTTTTCGTAATCAACTGAGCACTTCGATTGGCGGCAGCCATAGCAATCACGGCGCGCAAAATGGGTTCCTTCGCTTTCGGCAGGAAAGCACGCAACATGCGCATGCGTTGATCGACATCAAGACCGGCTGAGGCCATGGCCAATTCAAGCTGCACATGCACCTCATTCGACTCTGCAGCGGCCTGCAATTCGCTAGCCAGTTGCGACGCTTGCCCGGTGACTCTTGTCAGCTTGATCGCATGTTCCAAAACGCGAGCGTGTCGGTCGCTTAGTGACTTGCGCAATGTCTCGCGATCGAGCGAACCGATGCGATTGAGCACGTGCAGGGCTAAGATCCGTGATTCAGGTTTGGAACTGGATTGTGCTAACTGTGCAAGCAACTGCGCGACATCGGTGGCGGCACGTTCGACTAGCAACTGACTGGCCATGCGGCGCTGCCACGCGACATCGTGCTCCAACTTGCGCACCAATTCTGTACTGGACAAGTGACCTAACGACCAATCAACTTGCGTACCCTGCTGGGTCACCGGGGTCACGCGCCAAATCCGACCGCGATCGTTGCCGCTGGTCAAATCCAAGTGGCGTTTAATTACCGGTGGCAAACTGAGCGGGTGCTCGATTACTTCCCGATACATGTCGGCAATATACAAGGCTCCATCGGGGCCATCTCCAACTTGAACCGGTCGAAACCAGATGTCCGTGGAACGCACCAGTTCGCTCTCTTGATCAAGACGCTGGCCTGAGTAATAAAGGCCCTTAGGGATCAATCGCTTGCGGTGGACCAGGTTACTTCCTACGTCGCAAACAATGGCCGTGTCATACTGCGGATCGCCGAAAAGAGACGATTGGTCCATGATGCAAGTACCCGTGGCTCCCGTAAAATATCCCGCCGCTCGACCACCTCCCTCGACCACACCAGGAACTTGTCCACTCATGCGCAGTCGTGTGCGTACTATGCGCCATGGTTCAACAGGGCTTTTTCGATAAACTTCTGCTTGTGGACCATCTTCCGCAATGCTGCGCCGCAAACTGGGAACGGGGACCAACGATTTTTGTAGCGACAACCAATTGTCCAAATCGATTACTTGCTGTAGATGATCACTGTTACTAGTTACGAATTTGTCTCCCCAACGATTGAAACTCATGCCGTGTTGTCCACCACCGTTGGCTGCACGCACCTGACGATTGAGTGGATCGATCACGTAGTCACGCCCCCGCAGGACAAGAGGCGTATCGCCTTGCTGGGGAGCAAATTGCCCACCGCTGCTGCTGGTCGCAGCATGAACGTAACCCTCAACAGTCCAGCGGAAGCTGTTGGTCAGCCCCTGCACGTTGGCACGTGAAAAACTATCGGACAATGTCTCACTGGAATCCGCCACTCCGTCATCATTAGCATCGCGGAATATTGTCAGCAGTGGTGGCGCCGCGACGATGACCGTGTCTTTCCAGGGAAAAAGAGCGGTCGGCCACGAAAGCTTTTCGGCAAATACGACTCTTTTGTCAAACCGCCCGTCGTGATCAGTATCTTCCAATCGTACGACTTTACCCAGTTGCTCGGTCGCTTGTTCACTGTAGTCAATCATTTCAACCACGAACAACCTGCCACGTGCATCAAATGCAAAAGCCACGGGATCAAACACCAGTGGCTCGGCCACAACCAATTCGATCTTAAATCCTTCGGCAACCTCAAACGATGCCAATTCTTCGGCAGGGGTCTTTGCAGGAATTCTCGGCAGTTCTCCTGAAAAATCCAGCGTCTCTACGCTCGCAGCCGTCGGCGTTTGCCCCCACGCACGATTGACGGTCATAGCCGTTAAACTCGTTAAACATGCCAACCAACCAGCCAAGCAGATCCACTGACAGAACCTCAACAAGGTGCAGCATTGCATGCCACCAAGCATCAAATTTGGCCGCCAAAGCTTGTCTGTGCAGCTCAGCCAAAACGCTCCTGCAATTCGTTCTTCAGATTTCATAGGCGTGCTCTCTCGCATGAAGATATAAGAGGTACGTCGGCTCACGATCTCGATTGGCTAACGCTACCACTTAAGCCACATTATATTGGTAAACTCAAAAATCGGCCCCGCAACCTACTGTCCCTGCCGAAGCCCGCAGTACGTTGCCTTTCGCGCATGGCTACGGAAGATGTAAACTGTGCGGTGAATTTGCGGCTAGGTTGGATGGATGGATTGTAAACAAGGATAGCCAGATGCTCATCAAAATTCTAGTTGGTATCCTAGCCTTCATCGGTGCGGTGGTTGTGCTGGCGATCGCCGCGCTGTTGATAGGCTATGTCGTTTTTGCCTATCGGATGCAAAAGAAAATCCGCGCCTTTTTGGACACCGAGGGACTGGACATCGACGCACAACTCGATGATGAGTATTGCACAGCGGATGTAGAGATACCGCCACTAACTATCAATCTCGTCCCGACCGATAATCCAGATTGGATAGAGTTTGGCGAATCCGTGGAAAAAACTTTGCGAATACTTCGCAGATCCCACTTCAAATTGATCGGCGACTTTCATGATGAAGAATCCGACAGCCCATATCGATTCTTAATAAGCGACACAGGCGAATTGATCGCCTTCATTCACCTGAGCGCGCATATCAGCCAACCGTACCTAGAACTGTTCGCCGAAAAAGCGAACGGAGGCTACATACGAGTTCACAATTTCCCGTCGGCCACGATGCAAGCACCCAGCGCCGATACCTGTCGCCATTTTCAAGAACCCCTAGACCAAGAACAGACGGTGCGAAAGATCCTGTCGTGCGCCCGCAAGCTCGTTAAAGCACACACAGTCAAGCCCGTCGCTGAGTCGAATGTCATCAAGCAGTTTGTAAAGTACTTCAGCGATGGCATTGCCTTCCGCATTCGTCGTGGTGGACTTAGTCAAGAAGAAATCGAAGCCACATTTCGATATGCAGGGCTGGAAATCGATCAAGAGTTAATCGACCGAGTACGCAATAGCTGGCAATACGCGATCGAGAATTACTTAATCGAGCAATCCAGCAAGGCCAGCCAACAAGACGAGGAAGGCTACGAAGTACTCGCCGTGCACGATGGCAGCAACAAGAGTTTTCTGATCGAGCGAATCGATTTATTCTTAGTCATGCTTGGCGAACGATTGTCGAACATGAAAGAGGTTGATATCAAGCAAATGCGCGAGGAGCTAATAGGATTGCTCAATCGATTTTCGCCACGAGAAGCCATTGCTCGCTTTCGACCCATCCTACCTCAAGCATTGCGGTATTCCCTCATCGATCAACTTAAGAAACCTATCGAAGCCGATTTGTATTTGATACCTGAAGAGTAATCGACCGTGCCCATGCATCCGGACTCATGCCGGTTACTCTGCTCCAATCCATGCCAGGTAAATCGGTGTGGAGAAGAGTTGAAACATATCCTCAAACAGATTCGCGACAATTACCGGCTTAGCGGACAGTTCGCTTTGCTGATTGAAAACAGAACGCAAAATTAATAATGGAATCCCACGATGTCCCCAATTCTGAAAAACACTCTGGCTGTGATTGCGGGTCTGGTTATCGGCAGCTTCGTCAACATGGCGATTATCATTGTCGGGCCTATGGTGATCCCGCTACCCGATGGTGTCGACATGTCGGATATGGACAAATTCGCGGAGAACTTGAAACTGTTCAAGCCTGCCAACTTTATCGCTCCTTGGCTGGCGCACGCTTTAGGCACTCTTGTCGGAGCAACGATTGCCGCGAAGATTGCGGCGAGTCACAAGTTGAAATTTGCAATCGGCATAAGCGTGTTTTTTCTGATGGGCGGCATCATGATGGTGTCGACGTATGGCGGACCGATGTGGTTTGCGGCACTCGACCTGATCGGAGCATACTTGCCGATGGGATTGCTCGGCGGAATGCTAAGTGGAGCGAACCGACCGCAATCGGCATGAGGGTCGGTCGCTCAAATCATCGTGCGATCCACGTCACTGCCGAAATACGAAATCATTCGTAGCGGTTGTGGGAAGTGTGGATCACGGGCGTCAACGGCAACGTGACTCAGTACGTGCGGTCGGCGCTGTCTATTGGGGCAATGCAAACGCTACGAGAGTTCCGCCGCGCCGGCGACCGCTTTTGCCGCCGCCAGCCGAGATGACCACGTATTGACGTCCGCCGACCATGTAAGTCGAGGGACTGGCGTTGCCACCAAACGGTAACTTTGCTTGCCAAAGCAACTGACCGTTCTCTTTGTCGAAAGCTCGGAAGGTTTCGTCCGCAGTCGCTCCGATAAAAATCAGCTTTCCGGCTGTCACCAGTGGGCCGCCATAATTTTCGGTGCCGGTGGGCGGTATTCCCCGGGCTGTTAACTCGGGATATTCGCCTAATACGACGCGCCACTTGATTTCTCCCGAGTTGAGATCGACAGCGTTCAAGGTACCCCAAGGTGGCTTGATCGCTGGATAGCCCTCTTTGTCCAGCCAACGACGAAATCCGCCGAAGGCATAGGTCGGTTTGTGATCGACACTTTCCGTCGCGGGCTTGCGATTTTTGGATTCACTCGACGTTTGGCCGGTCGGTGTGCTTTTGCTCAACACGTAATCGATAACCGCCGAGCGTCTGTCCTCCGGCATGTCGTCGTACGATGGCATGCGTCCACGACCTAGCCGTGTCATTTGTTCGATTTCAGCTCGCGTCTTGCGTTTGTCGATATTGAGCAGCGGCGGGAACTGCAATTCCATATTGCCTTTCAAATCCATGCCGTGGCAAACTCCGCAGTAGAGCGTGTAATCGCGTTCGCCTGGAAATAGGCCGGAGCCGTCAGCATGACGAGTCTCGATCATCTGCAGCAGCCACGGCATCTCGTTGACGTTGACATAGTAGACGCCGTCGCGATCAGCCGCACCACCGCCCCACTCCATCCCACCGTCGAAACCTGGAAACATCACGGTCTCCTTCAAACTGGGCGCGGGAAACGGCCCGAAGTTAGGAGCCGCACGAATTCGGTCCAATGTCATCTGATGAGTTTCAGGCGAAATGTCGGATGCATCCTTTTCAGTGTAAACTTGCCTCATCAACGGCGGAGGCTTGGTAGGAAACGGCTGAGTGGGCCAAGCTTGCTCGCCGATTAAATCGGATTTCGGAACGGGACGCTCCTCGATTGGCCACAGCGGTTTACCCGTGACTCGATCAAATACGAAAAGCAATCCGTGTTTCGTTCCCTGTGCGACCGCGTCGATTCGTTTCCCTGCGTGGTTCACGGTCAGCAATACCGGTGCACAAGGTAAGTCTTTGTCCAACAGATCGTGATGTACGATTTGAAAATGCCACATCCGCTGGCCAGTGGCTGCGTTGATGGCGACCAGGCTGTTGGCGAACAAATTGCTGCCAAGTCGCTCGCCTCCATAGAAATCTGGCTCAGCAGTCTTGGTCGCGGCGTAGACGATGCCACGCTTTTCATCGAGGGCTTGTCCACACCAAGGCATCAAACCGGTGGCAGTTTCATAAGCCTTCTCGGGCCAAGTGTCGTAGCCCACTTCGCCAGGTCTGGGAATCAAGTGAAAGATCCATCGCTGCTGGCCGGTACGGACATCGAACGCACGCAGCGAACCCTTGCCGCCCAGTCCGCCCAGGATCAACATATCCTTGTAGGTAACACCCGGCGTGTTGAGGCCCGAACCCAGATTGATCGAGCCATTCTCGCCAAACTCTCGTATAGTTTTGCCCGATTTCGGATCGATCGCGAAGAGGAAGCCGTTCACGCCCGTGAATATTCGTTGCTCTCCGCCGGTTTCATTCGTCCAATAAACCAACCCACGTTGTCTTGGACTACCAGCGCCAGTGCGTTCCTTGGCCGGATCCCATTGCCAGAGTTCTTTACCCGTCGCCGCGTCGAGTGCGATTACCTTGCGCGTCGCTGTCGGCGTGTAAAGCACACCGTCGACGATCAAATTGTTCGCCTGGTATTCTGCCTGATTACCCGTCTCGTAGGTCCAAGCAATCTTTAGTTGGGAGACATTTTCACGGTGGATCTGGTCGAGTGAAGAATAGAGATTGCGCTCCTTTCCTCCCAAATAAACCGGCCAATCAGCATCTTGTCCGTGAGTGACACTAAACCAGCAACAGACCATAGCTAGCAGAGCAAGGCGATAGGACATGCGCATGCGGAGCAAGACTCCCAAAAGAAAGGAATAGCAACCAAACAACTCGCGGACCGCCAGGGGCCGTTCAGCCCCCTTCCCCGAGATTGATAGACTACTATAACAAATCACTCACGGTCTACTGATCCCCGGGAATCTTTCAATACGCGAAATTGTAGTCGCAAGAACGACAAGATCATCGGTCAATGGCTAACCCAGGGACGAATCTGACAAGGGCACACCGAATCGCAGCCGAAAACGTTGCTCTCCTATTTGAAACTCGCATTTCTTGTCCGGTTCCAGAACGATCTGCGGTAGCCGCAACCATAATCCGTTGATGGTACCGTTGTGCTGAATCATCCAAGTTCCTTTGGCGCTACGAGGCAGCACTGCGTGCTTGCCGCTGACGTACGGATCGTTGGATCGGCAGATATCGCAATTTGCATCGCGGCCAATCACGTATCTATCGCGGGTCAGCACAGTTCGCTGTCCTAACGCGTTCCGGCTGATCGAAATGCTGATCGAAAGTGGCTCTGTCCAACTAATCGATTCGAGATGAAGAACAAGATGACTAAGAGGTTGAAATATGCAGGGTTATGACGATTGGCAGTTTTGTGGAGCTCATGCCAAAATTTCTTGGATTACATGCCCGTGCACGTCGGTCAAGCGGCGGTCGATGCCGTTGCTGCGGAAGGTGAGCTGTGTGTGGTCGATGCCCATCAAGTGCAGCATGGTCGCGTGAATGTCATAGACTTGAGTAGGGTTCTCTCGGTCAAGAGGTTTATAACCCCAGGCATCTGATGGGCCAAAAGTAACGCCCGGCTTGATTCCTCCTCCGCACAACCAGTTACTGAATACGTATGGATTGTGGTCGCGGCCTTTGCTTCCTTGCGTGGACGGCATGCGACCAAATTCAGTTGTCCACAGAATGATTGTGTCTTCAAGCAGGCCGCGTTGCTTGAGATCTCGAATCAAGGCCGCAGCACCAATCGCCATGCCGGAGGCGAGCGGACCGTGATCGCGTTCGACATCCTCGTGACTGTCCCAATTGCGGCGTGGGAAACTGTTATCATTACCCGACCAGATTTGCACGAATCGTACTCCTCGTTCGAGCAATCGTCGTGCGATCAGGCATTTGCGGCCGAAGTACTCGGCCTCTTCAGGTACATTGATTTCCGATCCATAGATCTTACCTGCGGTCTCCAGTCCATACATTTTCAGCATGTACGATGGTTCGCGACTTATATCGAGCGCCTCGGGCGCGCTGAGTTGCATTTTTGCTGCGAGTTCGTAAGTCTGGATGCGGGCATCCAGTCGCGAGTCGCCTGGCCGTTGATTGCCATAATCACGATTTATTTGTCCGAGCAAGGCGAGGCCATCGCGATCGCTGTCGGGCGTGACGAATTCCGATTTTGCCAACAGATCTTCGATTGGGATATCGCGCTGCGGAAAAATATTCGTCCCCTGAGTATTCGCTGGCAAGAAAGCTGACGACCAGTTTTTTGGTCCGTTGGATGGATAGCCTCGATGATCGGGGAGCACGACGAACGTCGGTAGGTTTTCGTTCATCGAACCGAGTCCATAGCTGATCCAAGATCCCATGCCTGGAAAACCAGGATTTTGAAAGCCGGTCGCTTGTAGAAAGGTCGCTTGGGAATGGACCCCGGTCTTGCCAACCACGTTGTGAATAAATGATATTTCGTCAACAACCTCGCCAAGTGGTGCAACGACCTGGCTGAGCATTTTGCCAGTATCACCATATGCTTTGAAGCGGAACGGCGACTTCATCCAAGGGCCCAATCCGTTTTGAAATGCTTCGACGTACTCTCCAAAATCAGATTTTTCACCGTGGTGTTTTTCGAGCGCCGGTTTATGATCCCAGAGGTCCAAATGGGATGCCGCACCGGACATAAAAAGCTGAACAATCCTCTTGGCCTTGACCGGTCGATGCAGTTTATTTAGTGATGCCCCCGCACCGACTTCTGAACTTGCTGGTTTGCTGAAGCCGTCCGTTTGCAACATACAAGCTAGCGCCATGCCTCCAAAGCCATGCGCCGACCTGCACAGAAATTCGCGTCGTTGGTTGAACCGGGATTCCTTAATCGACATACATGAACTCGCTAAGATTAAACAGAATCCGGCAGAGGTTCGACATTCCATGTTTCTGGGCATACGCGTTGAGTTGCGTGCGTTCAGAGGCTGTGGGAAGTCGACCTGTGACGCGATGAAAGCCCAGCGCTGTTTGTTCGTCCATCGACTGTCGTTCTTCATCCAGCTTGGTGGCAAAGTGTTTAGACATCGTGAGCGAAAAAGCGTTATTAAGCTGCGAAAGAGCCTGTAACGCAGTCAGGGTCTCGTTGCGTTGCGGTGTGCTTTGCGATGAATCCGCGCAGTCAAGCGTCGTCATGTACGGGTCGGGTTGCGAGCGAACGACGAAGCGATAGATCGAACGGCGATGCGAGGTGATGTCATCAGGATTAAATTTGTGGTACTCGTAATGCGGCGAATGCTCTGGTCGTTCAAGCACGAAGAGGTAATAACCTGGTCCGCCCATCTTGGGATCGAGTTTGCCACTGACGGCAAGCATTGCATCACGGATCTCTTCGGCATCGAGACGGCGACGGTTCATGCGCCAGAGCAACCGGTTATCAGAATCAATCCCACTGTTGGTCACGTTGTGAGCCGACGATTGTTGGTATGTCGCGCTGGTCACAATAAGTTTATGTAGCTTCTTGAAGGATTGTCCACTATCTCGAAATTCTGCTGCCAGCCAATCCAATAACTCGGGGTGTGTTGGCAGTTTGCCCATGCGACCAAAATCATTGGGGGTTTCAACCAGACCACGACCGAAATGATGCTGCCAAATTCGATTCACTATCGAACGCCAAGTCAGCGGGTGGTCGGACCGAGTGATCCACTGCGCAAGTGCAGCGCGTCGCGCCCCTTCAGAGTGATCGGACGAAAGGCTGAAGTGACCGACAGGTGAAATAGTACCGTCGGAACTTACCAGATTGGGCAACGTACCCGGAATGGATGCTGTGCGAGGTTGACCAACGTTTCCCCGGTGCAACAAATGAATCGCACGAGGTTTGCCGTTGGTTGGTTGAAAATTGCCGTTAGATACAAAATGTGTGGCCGCCGCATACACCATTTTCCCCGTGGGCAAAACTTTGAGCTGGCTTTCGGCATGCGAGATTTCTTGGTTGAGCCGTTCGCGCTCCATAATTTGGTCGGCTGTCACGATGCGATCGA
>CAZVBC010000045.1:0-26732 GCA_964625155.1 uncultured Pirellulaceae bacterium | reverse complement strand
CCTTCGATATGCCCCGACGCCAGCAGTGCATTGCGGCAAACCGCGAAACTGGTGAATCGCCGATGATGTTCATCGCGCCAAACTTGTTTCGGAGGAGCCTCTTTACCGCGACGACGCAAGAACTCACCCGCTAGATCCTTTCCAGGGCGTCCCGGTTTACCCAGCGGGCGAGGATTCTCCAAAGCCAACGGCCCAAAGGCACTCCCATCGTAGGCAGCGTCGTAGCACAAGACTCGCTTGTCCGGCAGCGCGCATTCCAGTGAAACGAATTTGTTATAGGTTGGGTACCAGGCGTAAAACGCAGTTCGAAACTCAGACGATAATTGATGGCGAGGATCGTTAAGGCATTTTAGGTCGTTCAAATCGTAGCGAGCGACTTCATAAATGCCACCACCAGCAAATTGCAATTCGCCATCAACGATGGCCACTTCACCCTGCATGCTGACGCCGCTATTTACCAAGTCGGACATCTTGCCCGAAGTGCTATTGCGAGCATGCAGTTTTCCTGTCAAGGCATCGAGGGCTACCACATACGTTCCGTCGTAATGTGTGATGCCCGCTGCTGCATAGACCTTGCCTCCTTCTACAGCGACTCCACCGGCAACCGGCCAGCGCGAGACGAGTTGGTTGAACACATGAATCCTGCGGTCCTCCGGTGCCACGCGGAACTTCCACAGAGCTCGCCCCGTTGCTGCCTCGAAGCAGTAGACTCTTCCGTCAGCAGAGCCAACAAACAACCGATCAAAAGCAACTGTGGGTGGATAAAAAACAGGCCCACCGGTGTACGCTTTCCAAACCTGACGACCGTTGGCATCCAGCGCTTGCACCGTTCCGCTGCGGTCTGCCACAAAGACCAGTCCTCCAGCGGCGACGGGGGCAGTGGGCAATTCACGTTTAACTAACTCGGTCGACCAAGCCTGCTGTACTCGATTGGCAAGATCAATCTTGGAAAGGTCCGTCCGAGAATTAGTACTGCGATACGTTGTCCAGTCGTTATCGCTGGCTCCGATCGAACGAACTTTGTCTGCGGCTGGAAAGACTGTCAACGCATCGCGCTCAATCGTCAACAAGTCACCGGTGCCCGGCGCTGGTTCCGCAATTGGACGCAGGCCAATGTTTCCATATAAAGACAATTGGCATCCACACATCCAAGGTCCCCAGTACAAATGCCCGTTGGATACTAGCACGCCGTCTTGGCAGGGTGGCCGCATCGGCGCGATGTGTTGTGACTTGACCCCATCGGTCATGACTCGTACCGTTCCTCCAGACGCTCTAAAGAAAATGCTATCGGCGCATCCCGTTGCTCGCGTACATGCTCGCCGCGCCGGCAAGCTGGCAATCTCCGCACCGGTTTTGTAGTCCAACAACATGCCTCGAGTGCCTTGTGGTCCAGCAGCAAAGATGGCCTCAGCACGCAGTACGAGCTGTAGATTTCCGACATTATTGGTCCACAATAGCGAGCCGTCGGTAGCTGAGGCGACCACCATTTTTTTGCGCTGTGGGCCAGCGAAGAACAGATAGTCGTCGCTGCACTTCATGTATGCAGTGGTTGCGTAACCGGTGATATAGTGCTGAGCCTTTTCGTTGGGCCCGATTTCGGCGAGCAATTTTTCGTCAGAATTTTTCCAAAGCAATTTGCCTGATTGAGCATCGATACAGGCCAGAAATTTTTCCGCACAGAAACAATAGATGCGATCCCCCTTCATGCACATGGCGCGTGCATCCAAAAACTCTGTATCACGATAATGCCACAGCAACTTGCCCGTGTGACGATTCATGGCAACTAAAGTCCGACCGTGACCAAACGCAGTACGCGGATCTTTGTAGTCATGGCCGTCCCACATTCCCCAGGGCCAATGGCCGATACCCGGTCGATCCGATCGCAAGGTTTCGATTTTTACCTCGAGGTTACCAACCAACGCATACAGCGTGTCTCCTTGAATTGCCATCCATTTCCAAACTGGCCCGTCGGTAATCTCTTTGGGAACGACTAACGATTGACGAACTTGCCCCGTGATAGCATCGATGTATTTACATGACTCGTGATCACCCATGTAAAGTCCGTCGTCGGTCGCAATCATCGTATTGCGGTGAAGCATAAAACTTTCCGATAACGGCCGGCGCCACAAGATCATGCCGTTATAAGCATTGATACACAGTAGCGTGTTGAGCATCTCGTTCTGATTGGCTTTGTGGGCGATGTGCCCCATAGCTTTATAGATTCTGCCCCCCGCAATCACAGACTGTTCGGGCATCGGGCTGAACTTTGGGTCGGCGATAAATTGAGTTTGGAATTCGCCCCGCACTAATTTGTCGTTCGACTGTGTATTGTTGTCCGGACCGTGATATGGATGGCTCCAATCGTCCATTCCTTCCGGATTGGGCTTGACCAATTCACGCGACCCCATCAGCACCTTTCCTTGAGGCCTGACCACACGCAAAACCTCATCTTCTTTTAGCGCGCCGCTAAGCGATGGTTCAATAATCGCTGCGTCAGCCAAGTTGTGGGACAGGTGAATTGAATCGAGATTTCCCACATCTGCAAACACACGTTTGCCAAGTAGGCCAGCCGCATCGGCCTGCTGGCGAACCAGTAACACATCGTTGGCGTCAGCAGACTGAAAGTAAACGGTCAATTCCCGAGCTTGCGCCAATTGGTTCACCAGTTGTAAATCTTCACCTCGAAGCCAGACCAGTGCCACGACTCCTCGCTGGTCCGGTACCAGAGAAAGTGCCTTGTCAAGCGAAAGCTGAGCCCGGACAGTGTTGTTTGCCAACAGCCAAACTAAGCAGAGGCAAAATGCGAATCGAAAACGACAGGTCATGTCATAGTCTCCAGGCAAAGTGAAGAATGAGCCGACTAATTGGACAGCACCGCATTCGAGCAAGTGAACGGCTTTTGACGGAACAAATGTAGTGCTGCGCGAATAACGAGAACCAATTAAGGGCCACATTATAACGCACTGGATCTGTTCAGTTACAAGTACTTCAAGTATCTCAGATATCTTTTGGCAACACGGCGCGCGTAGGCAACGTCCAACAGTTCGTTGTGCTGACTTGGAATGTGCCATCTTCGAAGCACAACGAGCAGAAGCGAGATGTTGTTCGATTGTCGCAAAACAAGTCACTTTGCGGTCAGGTAAGAAAATGACAAATGAGTAAAACAAAGTTGCGTGTGATTGCACTCCTCAAGCAAAGTGTGGTACGACTTAAGGTGTAAAGTTGGCCTGCGACAGTAAATCTTGAAATGGAATCCCATTGATCGTTGGTCAGCAGGTGTTTCGTTAATTCTCATTTTCAAGGACTTGTCTATGAACAACTCAATGCGATTATGGGCAGCAGGGATTATTTGTGCGGCATGTATCGTTGCAGCGTCACCCGCCGGGGCTCAAGGTCGAGGTTTTGGTCGGGGATTTGGTGGGACCAGCAGAGTGCAACTTTGCTCGCTGACCGAAGTACAGTCGGAACTCAAGCTGACCGACGATCAGAAAAAAATGGCCACAGAGCTAAATGAGAAACTTTCCGCCGACCGGCGCGAGGCCATGCAAAACGCAAATGGAGATTTTGCAGGAGCACTGGAGAAGATCAACAAATTGGCGGACGAAGCCTCTGGCAAGTTGTCTGCCAAGCTCGACGACGCCCAGAAGAGTCGCTTGGCGCAGTTGTTTGTCCAAGTCAACGGCAGCGGTGCATTGGCTGACAGCGAGGTGCAAAAGACTCTAAAAATCTCCGACGAACAAGCCAAAAAATTGGCTGATGCTCGTGCGGCCAATCGCCAAACGATGATGACCGCATTCCAAGAACTGCGCGATTTGGATCAGGACGCGCGCCGAAAAAAGACCGAAGAAATGCAAAAATCTGCCGATGACAGATTATTCGCTTGTATCAGCGCTGAACAAAAGGCAGAGTTCGAGAAACTGGGAGGTGCTAAATTGGAGATCGACCTAAGTCCACTCGCCCCACGTCGTCCGAACAACTAAATGTGCTTGCCGCGCGTCCTCAGAAGGGGATTCGCGTCAAGTGAATCGATCGGACCAATCGAGTATCTCGGCCGTCGTCAGCGCGTAAAGACCAAGTTCGGATTGGCATATTAGCCTCCCTTGTTGGTCGATACCCTGGCAACGGCCGACCAGTTCGGGTTCTGCAGGAACGCGCACTCGTACGAGCCGATCTGTTAACAAGGATCGACTATTCCATTGGGCAAACCAATCAGAGTTGCCCGCCCTCCAGTTCCCCAGCCATGTTCGTAGCTCATGTAAGATCTCGGTCAATACATGTTCGCGGCTGAGGTTACTAGCTCCTGCAGTAGCCATACATATTGCTTTTGACCTTAGTTCAGCCGATGCGGATTCCCAATCGACATTCACGTTGACTCCGATTCCGACCAGCCAGACGGCGCGTCCAGCCGCAGCACCGGAGACAATGGACTCGATGAGAATACCTCCGAGTTTTTTTTCTCGAACGTATATGTCGTTTGGCCATTTGAGCTGGACCGAGATGCCAGGCGCAAGGTTTTCAATAGCTTGCGCGATTGCCACGCCACTGACCAGCGACAGCGCTGCACGCGCAGAGGGAGCCTGTGGCAATTCTTCTTCGCCGAGAGCCAACGTCATCATGAGGCAACCATGTGGCGACCACCAACGATTCGCCGAACGACCTCGTCCGGTAGTTTGCAGGTCGGCGACAAAGAGAGCCGGTAAGTTCGTAGAGTCGATCGCACAGTATCGACGCGCGTGGTCGCTCGTAGAATCGATTTCTGTAAACCAGTCGCAATGTTTCACCCAGCCTTGAGCGTCTCTGAAAGTAGGCGAGTGCAATTGAATTATCCTCAATGGATTATTTGGACAGCGATACTTGCGATCAGCCGAAAGCGTTGGCGTCGGCTTAAGTCCCAAGAACGATGGAAACGGGCGTAAGCGCTCTTCGGTTCATTGTTCCGCCGATAGCTTTTTAGCAGTGCATGGTCACGGCTTAGTTTTAGGGATAAAGTCGAAATTCCTGCTGAGTCAATCGAGCTGTGGTTCAGCAGGAACCTTCCTCTCCCGTTTCCGTGAGCCCTCCTAATTCTTAACTGTGACAGAGCTCTCGATCGAATGTGGCTCTATCAAACTAGACGAATACACTTTACGGTTTTTTGTAGTCGTTGTGACGAATATAACAATTCTAAGGCTGCCGGTAAGCTCATGCCGCTGGCAAATGCTCGATCAGCGGGAGCAAATGCGGCGCGGCGCTCTACGATATAGCATGGCTATTGAAATCATACACAATATCGAGCGCTGGCAAGAGCTTCGCGCAGACTGGGACCGCTTGGCAAAGCACAATCCGATGCTGTGCTTTGACTGGATGTTTGCTTGGTGGCAAGTCTATGGCGCGGGGAGCCGCCTGTGCATTCTTGTCGCTCGCAATTCGACGGGCAAAGTCGTGGCCATTGCTCCGCTGTATGAGCACTCACCCCGCGCGACGCCGTCCTTGCGTTTTATAGCCTCCGGCGCGGTGTGCAGCGATTACTTGACGATCATGTCCGAGCCACACGACCACTCTTTAGCAGTGCCAGAATTGGCAGACTGTATTAAAAAGATGTATGGCCGATTTTCGTCGAATACATTTTCTCAAGGTGTCTTCCTGGAAGGATTGGCAGTCAATGCGGAGATGAATCAAGAGTTTCGCCAGTGTATGCAACAGCGAGGCTTTCGGATTCATTCGCGGCCTTTGGACAGTGGTTGGCGTGTGACTTTGCCCGATACCTGGGAACAATACGTGAGTAGGTTGGGTGGCTATCGCAGGAAAGCTAGAAAGGCACTTAAAGTGCTCAGTAGTGGTGCGGTACAAGCTCGCGAGATTGTTGACGCACGCTATGCCGATCAAGGGTTGGCGATGCTCAAGTCGCTGCACCTAATGCGTCGATCCGAGCATGGAGATCGTGGTTGTTTCGACGACCCGAGGTTCGAGAAGTTTCTGCAGCTCGCCATCCCACCTATGCTCGAATCGGGAAAAGCAAAATTTGCGTGGATCGAAGCGGAAGGTCGCCCCATTTCCATTCTGTTATCACTATTGGGCGACAACTGGGTCGCGCAGTACCAGTCTGGCATGAATCCCGACGCTGCACATCTTGAGCCTGGACATATTTCGGTGGCTTTTGGAATCTATCGGGCAATCAGCGAAGGTTATGCTGAGTACGACTTCTTGCGTGGCGATGAGCCCTATAAACAGCATTGGTCGGCCGTTCCAGTGCCGATGGAAAAAGTCTGGCTGGTACCTCCAACTATCTGTGCCCGTACAAGCCTTGCCATCAGGGAAGCAGCCATCCATTGCCGCAGACTTTACAGCGGTTCGATGCCCGTTGCTGGTGAATTGGCTTAAGCCTCTCAGACTTGCCATGCATTGCGTTTCTAGCTGATTGCTGATGGAATGCACTCTGTTTTGCGGCCACTGCCGATGAAGCTTCAACAAAGTACTGAACAGTACGAATAACTTCATTCGAACGGAAAATGATAGACAGTCGCTAGCGAGTGCATGTGTGACTAGAATGAGTTTCTGTACGCCCTGGTAGATGTTCAGCAGATGTCATTGAGATACTCTGCAACTTCGGCCTAGGGTTGCGACAACTCTGTGCGCGAACGGGTAATCTATTTAGGTCCATTCTCTAGGGTTCTGTGCCACTTCGACCAGGAGCGATTGAAATTGTATTGGAAATGTCGCGTTTTTTTCGTCTGGGCGATTTCAATATGCGTACCCATAACTTGCGTTCTGGCTCAGGCGGGACCAGCCAATGTGGTCGTTTCTGAAGCACTGCTCGTCCCTGTGGCTGCGACACAAGCGTTTATGGCCAACGTCAACGCGAACCGGCGCGTCATCGTCGGTTCGGCTGTGGATGGTCGAGTAGAAAAGTACTTGATTCACGCAGGGCAAGTTGTCAAAGCAGAGGAGCCGCTGGCAGAGTTGCGCACCAAAACGATCGAAATTGAGTTGGCCGGTGCACAAGCGGAATTACAACTCTTCCAAGCCGAACTAAAAGAAATGCTCGCCGGTTCGCGAGCAGCTGAAATTAAGTTAGCTGAAGCGCAATTGGAAGCCGTTCACGCATCTCGCAAACACGCACAAGCGAGGTTTAAACGAGCTGAGTTGATGATGAAGACTCAGGCTGGAATGTCCCAAGAAGAATATGATGAAGCTCGTTCATTGGCGGATCGTAGCGAAGCTCAAGTGCGTGAAGCCGAGAGTCACTTGGCCTTGGTAAAAGAGGGCCCTCGCGCCGAGAAAATCGAACAAGCTAGAGCCAGGGTAGAGGCTCAGTCGCAAGTTGTCGCTGGCTTGGACGATCGCTTGAAAAAGTACACCACGCGTGCTCCCTTTGATGGATTTGTCGTACGCGAATTGACTCAGATTGGTGCTTGGGTGAAGCAAGCCGACCCCATTGCTGAGATTGTGGAAATAGATCCTGTGGAAGTGGAAGTGTATGTCCCGGAAAAAGCAGTGCGTTTTGTCCGTCCCGGACTGAAGTGCACTATTAATGTGGAGGCTATGCCTGGTCGCACGTTTGTAGGCGAAGTGAGTTTTATCGTCCCAATGGCTGACGCGCGAGCGCGTACGTTTCCGGTACGAGTCCACTTGGCCAACCCAATTGAAAACTTGCGCCATGTATTGATGCCAGGCATGCAGGCTCAAGTTTCTTTACCAGTGGACGTTGAGCAAACTAGATTGCTAGTGCCCAAGGACGCGCTGACGTTAAATCGAGGTCAAGCAACGATCGCCAAAGTGGTCGGCTCAAGTGCGCAGTTGGTCCCAGTACGACCAGGAGTGTCGCTGGATGGGCTGATCGAAGTCATTCCTTTATCCGATGCGGCAACGCTGCAGCCAGGCGATCAAGTTGTCGTGCGCGGCAACGAAAGGTTGCGTTTTGTGAATCCTCAAGAGCCGCCGCAAGTAACCATCTCGCAAAAGTTGGACGCCAAATCGTTTTTGTTATCAAAATAATCGCGATCTAAGTTGGCTGCGATTTACATCGAACAAATTGTCTTCTGTACAGACGGTCCTGCTTTATATGCATCCAATCGAAGCCTGTGTCAAGAATCCGGTCAAAGTCAGCGTCGGCATTTTGCTAGTAGCCCTGTTTGGCACAATCGCGCTGGTGCGCATGCCCATGCAATTGATTCCCGAAGTGCAGATTCCAACTCTGACGATTGAGACTCGGTGGCCTGGAGCCAGTCCTCCCGAAGTTGAGCGCGAAATCATTCAGGAGCAAGAAGAACAGCTCAAGAGCGTCGAAGGCATGACAAAGATGACCAGCGAGGCGATGGACTCGATGGGGCGCATTACTATCGAATTCTATGTTGGGACCAACATGCAAGAAGCTATGTTGAAAGTCAACAGCCGATTGCAGCAAGTGCCCGAGTATCCCGAGGAAGCAGACCAACCGGTCATTTCGACCAGCAATGCATCAGATCGACCGATTGCTTGGTTCATCCTCAGTGGCCTACAGCCGACTCGCGAAGCGTTGGAGCAGTTTGTTAGTCAACATCCACAAACGCAGTCGATCATGGCGCCGGCGCTTGCCACCGACAATCCGGGATTGCGTCTGTTCCGCTTGCAAAAAGCAGCGAATCAAAACTCGCTGCTCAAGTCCCTTTTGCCTGAACCGGTCGAGGTACCGAAACTGCGTCGCTTTGCAGAGGATTTTATCGAATCGCGTTTGGAGAGAGTCTCCGGCGTTTCGAATGCCAATGTGCTCGGCGGACTCGAAGAAGAGATGCAAGTCATCGTTGATCCACAACGCTTGGCCGCTCGCCAGTTAACCATCGACGATGTACGTCGAGTTTTGCGTCAGCAGAACCAAGACACATCGGCAGGGGATTATTGGGAAGGGAAACGGCGGTATGTGGTGCGCACGATCAACCAGTTCGATTCGCCGGAGGAAGTGGAACAACAAGTATTGGCAACGCGCGATGGAGTTCCCGTTTTTATCCGCGATGTGGCTGAGGTGCAGTTGGGTTACAAGAAGCCGGATGGTTTGGTTCGTCGATTCGGAGAATCATCGATTGCAATCAATGCACTAAGGCAAACAGGGGCCAATATTCTTGATGTGATGGCGGGCCTAAGAGAAGCGGTTGATGAATTGAACCACGATTTGCTGAATTCTCGCAAACTGCAATTATTGCAAGTGTATGACGAGACTGAATACATCTATGCGTCGGTTGGCCTGGTCAATGAGAACATCATCATTGGTGGCGCATTGACGATGATTGTCTTGATGTTGTTTTTGCACATGCAGGTACGTACACTGCTGGTGATTCCATTGATCGCCGCAACCACTGTGGCTGCGATCATGATTTCGCCTTGGTATTTCTCGATCACATTATTGTTGATTATTATCAGCGGACTCTGGTTTGCCCGAGGGGCGTTGATCGTAGGACTGTCGATCCCCGTCAGCATCATTGGTACGTTTCTGTTATTGAACCTTTGGGGCCGGTCGCTGAATGTCATCAGCCTTGCGGGGATGGCGTTTGCAGTGGGTATGTTGGTCGACAATGCCGTGGTCGTGCTGGAGAATATCTTTCGACATCATCAACTCGGCTTGAGGGCCGGCGCGGCTGCGGTTGCAGGGACGAAAGAAGTGTGGGGAGCAGTGTTGGCATCGACACTAACGACACTGGCTGTCTTCTTGCCAGTATTGTTTGTCGAACAGGAAGCCGGTCAGCTATTTCGGGATATTGCCCTAGCGATCAGCGCTGCGGTTGGTCTATCGCTGGTCGTCAGTGTGACCATGATCCCTGCGGCAACGGCCAAATTGCTCAGTCCATGGGACGTCCCAAAACTTCATCCCCACATGGCTTTCGATCAGCAAACCGGGATTACACAACCCGTTGCCGGTAGCATCATCCATGAGGCTCGACAAGAAGAAAGTTTATCCTGGTTGGTCCGTCCGTTGGTTTGGAGTGCCAGCTGGACGGTCGAGGCGATCGTCGTCGTTAATCAATTTGTTCAGGCTACAGTTCTGAGAAAGCTTGCCGTTGTGGCTGGTCTCACATGTGCCTCGATTGGGGTCAGTTATTGGCTGTGGCCAAAAGTCGAGTATCTACCGTCAGGCAATCGCAATTTGGTATTCGGTATTGTGTTGCCACCGCCCGGCTACAATCTCGACGAATTGACCCGCTTGGGAGAAGTCGTAGAGAAACACCTCGAGCCATACTGGGACGTGCCGGAAGACAAGCACGCCGAACTCAAGTTTCCTGCCATCTACGATTTCTTTTATGTAGCCCGTGGGCGCCAGGTTTTTCTTGGTGTGCGAGCGGTGGACCCAACGCGCGCAGGGGAGTTAGTGCCACTCATCCAAGGTGTTCAGAGGGAATTGCCTGGCGCGTTTTTAGTTGCCAAGCAGTCGAGTTTGTTTGAACAAGGGCTGACGGCTGGACGCACAATCGACGTGGAAATTACCGGTCCCGAGCTGCCGACTTTGGTTGCCTTGGGTGGGCAAGTCTTGGGCAGGACGATGCAACTGATTCCGACTGGCCAAGCGCGACCTGTTCCTAGTTTGGACTTGAGTAGTCCCGAACTGCACTTGCGTCCCAAATTGCGATCGGCTGAAGAAATGGGAGTTGATGCAACCAGCCTAGGGTACGTGGTCAATGCTCTGGTGGATGGTGCGTACGCCACAGACTATTTTATCGGCGGAGACAAGATCGATCTGACCATCATTGGAAATCCGAATTTAGCCACGCGGTCACAGGACCTGCCTGCGTTGCCCGTGGCCACACCAGGCGGACAATTGGTTCCTCTTTCAGCTTTATTGGATGACCTGTTGTCCAGTGGCCCCGAGCAGATTAATCATCGGGAGCGCCAGCGGGCCATTACGATTGAAGTTTCTCCTCCGCCGGAAATGGCGCTCGAGGACGCACTTGAGCGCATTGACCGAGAAATTGTCCAGCCGATTCGGGAGAGTGGCCAACTCGCAGGAGGCTATCGAATTGCACTGAGCGGAACCGCCGACAAGTTACGCGAGACATGGTTAGCGCTGCGCTGGAACGTGTTGCTGGCGCTGATTATCACTTACCTGCTCATGGCAGCGCTGTTTGAAAGTTGGGTTTACCCGTTGGTGATCATGTTCAGTGTTCCCTTGGGCGCCGTGGGTGGAATATTGGGCTTGAAGTCACTCAGCGGTTATTTGGCGTTGCAGGGCCTGCCGCCGCAGCCGTTGGATGTATTGACGATGCTAGGGTTCGTCATTCTGATCGGTACGGTGGTCAATAATGCCATATTGATCGTGCATCAAACACTTAATTTGATGCGCGAACAAGGCCTGCAGCCTCGCGAGGCAATTTTGGAAAGCGTGCGTTCAAGAGTTCGCCCGATCGCGATGACCACTTTAACAACCATCTTAGGTTTGTTGCCCTTGGTGCTCTTCCCAGGTTCAGGAAGCGAATTGTATCGCGGTTTGGGAAGCGTCTTACTGGGCGGTTTGTTGGTATCCACCATTTTTACGTTGGTGTTTGTGCCTGCCTTGTTCGCACTGATGATCGATCTTGGTTTGGGCTTGTCTGAACGACAGACGCAAAGCAATGCACACGGCGAAACGTTACTTCACCACAACGAAGATTCACCCATGCTGCTGAATCGATAGTCACTGCTGATGAATTTCCAGTCAAGCCGAGATGTAACCCGACGCTGGGATGTTTGGAAATGAGTCGGCAAATGGCCTCAAGGAAGCGGAGTGCGCAAGCATGTATTCAGCGGCGCGTTCGTGGCTGACCGGTGGTGACCACAAATAGCCTTGTGCGAACTTGCATCCGAGTTCCGCCAATTTGTTGTGTTGGGTTTCAGTTTCTACCCCTTCCGCCACCGTTTTTAATCGCAGGTTGTGTCCCAGGTCGATAATCGTGCGCACGATCTCAAAGCTCTCGTTACAGTCCAGCATGGTATTGATGAACGAACGATCTACTTTGAGCATGTCCAGCGGAAAGCGATGGAGGTAAGCCAATGACGAGTAACCTGTACCGAAATCATCAATGCCAATGCGTACTCCCAAATCACGCAAGCCGACCAAGATCGGTCGAATCAACTCGGCTCGGTCCATCAGTGTGCTTTCGGTCACTTCGATACAGACGCAATGGGGATTAGCACCCGTGCGCTCGAGGATTTCCTTGAAGTGTTCAAGAAAATTGGGCTGATACAACTGTTTGACCGCACAATTGACGGTCACAAACAGCTCGCGTTCATGGCTATACTGTGCTTCCCACAGGGCTGCTTGCTCGCATGCCTTTTCCGCGATCCACCATCCCAATGGCACGATCAATCCAGTTTCCTCAGCAGTGGATATGAATTCTTGTGGAGACACGAGTCCTTTGTTCGGATGTCGCCATCTCACCAGCGTTTCAAAACCCATCACGCGGCCAGCTTCGAGACTGATAATTGGTTGGTAGTTTAAGAAAAACTCGTCGTTCGCCAATGCGTGCCTTAGGTCTTTCTCGAGCTGCAGACGCATCGTGGCTCGATGTTGCATGCCAATTTCAAAGCGGCGATGACGATTGCGTCCCTCACGCTTGGCATGGTACATGGCCGTGTCGGCCTCGCGCAGTAAGTCTTCCGCGCGCACGTTTGCGGACTCGCCAACCGCCCAGCCAATGCTCACGGTTGGAAAAATCTCCTGACCTTCTAAGTCGATCGGCTCCGATAGTGCGTTGAGTACACGGTTGGCCACGGTCTCAACATCTTCTGGGGACGCCAGATCCTCTAACAGGACAGTAAATTCGTCGCCTGCATGGCGAGCCAAGGTTGATTTCTCGTGAAGCCGACAGACACTGTCGCTGTTACGTAGGCAGTTCTCCAGGCGGCGCGCGATGGTGATCAATAACCGATCACCTGCTTGGTGTCCAAGGCTGTCGTTGATAAGTTTGAAATTGTCCAGGTCCAAGAACATCACTGCAAAAAAAGAATCAGGGAAGCGCGCAAATTTCTCGATCGCGCGCTCCAATCGATCCACGAACAACAATCGATTTGGTAGCCCCGTTAATGCATCGCCGACTTTACCTTCGGTAATATCGGTTAACGAGCCTGCCAAGCGATAAATGCTCCCCACGGAACTGCGTACGTAAACACCGCGACACAGCATCCAACGATAACCGCCATCCCGATGGAGCATCCGGATTTCGCACTCAAGATTGGTTTTCGTTACCGACGGCTGGTTGATCGTACTACGGTAAAACTTGTCTAGATCATCTGGATGTATACGGTTAGTCCACTCGCAGGCTGAATCACTGATTTCGCGATCGGTATAGCCGAGCATTGACTTCCAGCGTGGGGAATAGTAGATCTGACCTTGTTTGACGTCCCAATCCCATAGTCCGTCGTTCGATCCACGGGCTGCCAGGGCATAGCGCTCTTCACTGGCTCGCAGCGCGTTCAGCGTGGAACGCAGTTTGGCATGAATGCCAATCCTTGCCAGTGCCAATTCGTCGTCGAATGGCTTAGTAACATAATCGTTGGCTCCGGCTCGGAAGGCAGCCACAATATTATTACGGTCAGCCTCGGCAGTGACCATGATCACGGGTAACTTGGAGACGGAATGTTCTTTGCGGATACCCTCCAGGCACTCGAAACCGTCCATTTCAGGCATCGTCACATCCAACAATACCAAGTCGAAGTTTTCACCATGCAGCGCATTTAATGCATCGCGACCACTCGACACTGCTTCCGCACGATACCCTCCCTTTTTCAACATTTGGGCAAGCGACTCTCGATTGGTCGCCTCATCGTCCACGATCAAAATGTTGGACGTATGGCTTTCGAGATGCTTACACTCGTTGAGTAGTGACTTGTCCACGTTCATAACAGTACCAATGCAGCTTTACCGCGAATCTACCCGCCACATGTATGCGAGCCTCGTAATTGCGCACTAAGCGATGTACAAACGTAGGTCACGTTAATGGAAGAATGGCGGCTTTTACGATGGCAGGCCGGATACTGCGTGCGGATTGTAACGATTGAATCGACCAATCTTGTTATGTCGCCTCCCTGCGGACCCGATAGGTCGATAAACTCGATTGCTTTACGTGGGATAGTTTCTGTAATTGCTTCTGCAGCTGAAAAAACTGTGTCAAGGAATACCATGCGTTTGGCTTCCGTACTAACTCCGTTATCGGATCTGAATCTGCGATTGGCAGCTCAGTGTGGCGTGACTGACGTCGTCGGTCGGTACCCTGGATTTCTGCACACGACCTTACAAGCGATGCAGCGACAAGTTGCAGCGTACGGATTAAGGCTGTCGGTGGTGGAGGGCTATCTGCCAATCGAGAACATCAAATTGGGAATCGACGATGGCAGTGAATTGCAGTTAGTGAAAGAGCTGATTCGACAGATGGGAGATTTGGGAATCGGTTTGTTATGTTACAACTTCATGTCCGGAACGGATTGGGCTCGCACGCGATTGGACGCGCCTGAACGAGGAGGTGCAAGAGTCACCGAGTTTCGATTGCAAGACATTGCACACAGCGTATTGTTGGGACGCAATGGCCAGAGTGAATCTGCCAGTGAACTCGAACTGACAGCTGCGCAACTTTGGGGCAACCTCGATCGACTGCTGAATGAATTGATTCCGGTGGCCGAGTCGGCGGGAGTCGTCTTGGCAATGCATCCTGACGACCCTCCATTGCCATCGTTTATGGGCCGAGCGCGAATTATGAATTGTGTCGAGAGTTTCGAGCGGTTGATGACATTGGTTCCCAGTCGTCACAATGCGATTTGCTTCTGCCAAGGATCATTCGCGGAAATGGGACTCGACATTCCCAGCACGATTCACCGCTTGGGCAAGTACATTCAGTATGTTCATTTTCGGGATATTCGAGGAACTCTGGAATCCTTTACAGAAACTTTCCATGACAATGGTCAAACCGATATGGTCGCTGCGATGCGCGCGTACAAAGCTGTCGGTTTTTCGGGCCCCATGCGTCCAGACCACGTGCCGCAGTTGGTTGGTGAAGAGAATGGAGAACCGGGATACACGATGCTCGGACGACTCTTTGCGTTTGGGTACATGCGAGGTTTGATGCAAGCCACTTGATGCACACAGTTACGGAATAGAACGATGAACGAAAACACAGAAACGACAGGCGAGCCAAAACCGACGGCGCAAGCTGCGATGTCACTTGATCACGGCTCTCTGCCGCCATGGCAGTTTGCGGACTTGCCAGAACCACTTCCATTTTCAGTGATGAATATTTGCCGTACGATTGGCCCCGGTGCAATATTATTAGCTGCTTCGATTGGCGCGGGCGAGTGGATTGCTGGTCCTGTTACGGCGGTCAAACATGGCAGCCAAATCATGTGGCTGGCAACGGTGAGCATTGCACTGCAGATGATGTTTAATCTCGAAGCGATGCGCTACACGCTGTACACCGGCGAACCGATTATTACGGGCATCATGCGACTGAATCCAGGTTCAACCTGGTGGGCAGTATTCTATATCGCTCTCGGAGTGATGCAGCTCGCCGTACCCGCGCTGGCGATGACAACTGCCAATGTCATCTTTGCCGCAATCGTAGGTCGTGAAGCTAACGCCGCCACGGGACCTGCCGATGGCTCTTGGTTGATGGTAATTGCCATCGCTCTGTTATTTTTCACGATGTACTTGTTGTTGTCAGGTAAATCGATCGAACGATTGCTCGAACGCATCTCATGGGTGATGATCGCTTTTATTTTCTTGTTTCTTTTGATCGTCAATTGCTTCTTTGTTCCAGCACAGCAATGGGCGACGACGGCACTCGGATTCGTCACTCCCAGTCAATTGCCCAGCGACATGGATGTTATTTTGTTTGCCACTTTCATCGCTACGGCAGGCTCCGGCGGGCTGGGTAATCTGGCAATTTCAAACTGGGCCAGAGACAAAGGATTCGGCATGGGAGCACATATGGGCGGAATCGGAGGGATCTTGGCAGATGAGCACGTCGAACTGGCTCGTACAGGAAAGATATTCCCGCTGACGGATGCTAATCTGGTTCGTTGGCGCAACTGGTGGCGTTATGCGTTAATCGACCAATCTGGGCTTTGGGCTATTGGGTGTGTGTTAGGGATGTTTCTAAACGTCAATCTGGCTTTGGCGATCATTCCTGAAGGAACCGCTTTGGTAGGCAGCAAAGCGGGCGCCTATCAAGCTCAATATATGGCGCAGCATATGTGGTATGGTATGTGGTTCCTCGGCTTGATCAATGGTTTTTGGATCCTCTATTCAACTCACATTGGTAACACTGATTGTTTGACGAGAACCGTGGCAGATATTTCTTGGGTTGCCTGGCCGAAATTGCAGCGCTGGTCTTCCAGCCGCATCTATGCAACCATTCTGGCTTTTATCGTCATGGTTGGGCTTGTGGTTCTGTCATTCGGCCAAGACGGCTTGGATTTGTTCAAGGTACTTGGCGTGGTCGCTAATCCAATCATGGCGATCGGCGCAATTCAAATATTGCGAGTGAATACGCGATTCTTGCCCAAAGAAATCCGACCACCTTGGTGGCGACGTTGCGCTCTGATTCTATGTGCCATGCTGTATGGCACCATGAGTCTGGTGACGTTTTATGACCTGCTCACTTAATGCAGATGGTCAATCGTGCCAAGTGTCAATCGTGCCAAGTGTCAATCGTGCCAAGTAATGATCACGTTTTCCGACTGCTTGATCTTAGAGGTCGATGCAACCAATGACGATTTGGAGTTCACTCGTTTCTGTTGTCCGGCGGTTGCAGCCACATCGACAACGATACCTCCACTGATAACGGCTACGACGGTACCGTTTCGCATGCGATTAAATGTTGCCAAGCCATCGATGGTCTTTGGTGGCTGAGCGACAGGGGTGACCAACCGGTTGTCTTGACAAACTGTCGGCAACCAAGATGCCAAGTTGTCTTGCTGGCTGGCATCGACAGCTAACTGCAGTGCCAAACTCAATTCAAAAATAGCATTCAACCGAGCATAGGTTGGATGTACTTTGCGAATCTGTGGCAGCTTGTTCGTCATCTCAGCTGCGAATGCATCCGCAGCTCGATCGGCTTGGTGAGTTGGCTTGCGGGTACCTTGTTGGTCCATCCACTGTTGTTGGCTGAGAACCGCGACGGTATTTGCTGGAAACTCAATCACGTCACCATGTTCATTAACGCTCAGCGGTTGGTCGCTGTACGAGAACCACCAACGAATTAGGCTTTGTTGCGGCAATGATGTATCGCTATCGAGATTCTCGAAATAACTGCGTACATGGGGAGTTGTCCTCGCTGCACCAAGACCAACCCGCTTCATGTGCTCGTCAGCATCGATCAGTGCTACTGCTGTGCTGGACGAAGAATCCAAACCAAAGACATTGATGCTGTGCGCACCAAGGGCGGTACGAAGTTGCTCGGTAACCGCTCGCGGCTGGCGAGCCAAACGCTGCACCGTCGATGACTGATTGAGCAATTCACCAGCTTTTTTCAAGCCTTCTTGAGTCGGGTCGATCGAGCAACCCAACGGATTAGTCTTGTTGGATACCACTCGAGCTAAAGTCACCAAGTCGTCCAACGTGAATCCACAAATTCCCTCTGTGCCTTGCGCGATTGGACCGACGAACAGCACATCGTCATGCGCTTTATCCATGACAACGTATTGGATTCTTGCCAAACCGCCCATTTCGTGCATATCGCGTGTCGGGCTAAGTCCCATCGACAACCGCTGTGCGATAGCCGCATCAAGTTGACGCAGTGAAACGGACCTCATACCTTTGCCGGCGAATGAGCGGTTGGTTCCACCGAGCGCAAAGGAATTTGAGAGATTGCCCGATTCCTTCAACCGGCGAATGTGCCCGCGAGGGTCTACATAGACTCCGTTAGGGTACGGAAACTGCGTGCTTTCACCTCCAGCATTCAACCAACTATCTGGCTCAATCGTTTGCTCGATCAGCATCATGATTGTGCTGAAATCGGCCATGGCACCTCCGCCAGCCATCGGTGAGAGACCGGAGGGGACGGAACCTCCATTGCTCGGGTTGGCCGCAATTGGACCAGGTTGATTGGCAGTACTCGTGTCCTGACTGAGTAAGTGGTTACTGAGCGCTGGTGCAAGGACAATAGTCAAGGCCAGGCACCATCGATTCATCGCTGATTGAACTTTGGAATTCATTGCCGCAAGTTTCTGTAGGATGGCAACCGGCATTCCGCAACTCCTGAAAAGACGCTCAAGTTAGTGGAAAAGTTAGATTCGTTATTTCGCGCTTAGTCATCACTATGCATCGATCATACGACTGAGTCAACTGTGTTCAATGGTTGAAACTAGGCGAATTAGTGTCGTCGGGGTAATTTGCTGACGCCAGACTGGGACCTCCCGCCGAGTATTCGACTGCTCTACGGGCAGCGATTAGGTCTTGAGGGCTAAAGAACTTCTCGCGTCCTGTATAGCGAGAATTCCGGCGATCGATTGCTGCCAGGTTACTCCAACTCAAACCATTTGCGAGATTCCATGCAGCAGCTTGGGCAACGCCTTGAGAAATTGTCCCCTCGGCTAGGCGACCGCAAATCCAATCAATGCGGGGGTTAGATGTAAAATCGCTGAGTTTAACAATTCTATAAGGTAGCCGAGGATTGGGATCGGGCCTGCCGTATTCGAGACATACGGTCTGCACGTCGATTTTTCTGATCCGATTCGTGTCGACTCGGAACAGTCCTCGGCCAAAATTGCCTTGGCCACCAATATTCGGAAATCCGTTTTGGTTTCCGCCAACTTGCCCTTGGGGAAATCCACCTCCAAGTGCTTGGCTGCTGCCGTTACCAAATCCTTGCCCAAGTCCGTTACCGAATCCTTGACCATTGCCCAGACCAAGTCCTTGGCCGTTACCAAACCCACCGGGAAATCCATTTTGACCTGCCAACCCAGGCTGGTTTCCCAATTGAGCTAGCACGGGAACTCCAGCGAACGAACGGGGTAGAACAATATCGAGTGGTCGGTCAGAAACATTCTTGATAATGACTTTCGCTTTGGAAGCATCCGAAGGAATGAACTGTACCGAGATGCTTTGGTTCTCGATGGCGTCGAAAAACTCAACTTGCTCTGCTTTGTCAGAATTGATGTTGTTGGTTTCGCGACTTGGCTCAATTCCCCTGACGTCTATAAACGGCGAAATTCCTACTAGAAGAGTCAACACAGTTCTATAGATTGACTTCGTTATAGGCATATACACTGGACTCCGAAAAGGTTGCAGAAACACGAACGTGTAACGATTACGCAAGCGGCAGAAAGAACGATCCAACACACCTGAAGGCTCGGAGGTTTCCACTACTTGATTTAGCGGAGCGCAAGCCTTCTGGTGTTTTTTCTTTACTATCGCTCGCCTGAAGACCTAGATTAGGTAATGCAATCGACGTGCCAGTGGATTACTTCAGTAGAATCTTGGCGGAAGAGTGAGAAACAAGCACTGAGTAATATGCGGCGTTCAGGCTCATCAATCGTTTTGATAGCAATTGCTATCCGCGAAAATATTTGGTGACTGCGGCATAATACCAATGGAAATCGTAGTGGTGCCGCCAATATCGTTAGTGATGAGCTGGATTAATATCAGCGAAACTCGACCCCGCGAGTCGACGCTTGGCACATGGTGCGAAAGGCGCTAGCGCTGCAATTTGCTGTAGCGACTTCGTGCAATGGTTTCTGAAATCAAGCTGCATGGACCCAAACTCGGACCACAAGGTTTGTACGCAGAAACTGATGTTGCCAGCCGGAGGACAATGGATTCAAATGGACAATCTGGTTGAAAGCCTCGCGCGAGGCAGGTTGGAAATTAGGAAGCGTCTTGAAAGGAATCCATTGCTGTGCAGTGCTTGATAGGCAACAGTAGTAATCTGAACGTAAACTCGCGTTTTATTCTCCAATTCGCCCAATCGTTAGCCAATCTGAAATCAGCGTCGGTAAAGCGTCGGCGTGTAATTCTTGGTTTAAGAAACATTGATAGGTCTGTCAACTTAAGTGATCCCACGCTGACGGTCGAAGGGGATTGCCTGCGTTTCGAATTTGTTGCGACAGACGCTTTAAGCTCTAGTTTCAAAAAATCGAACTATGAGTTGAACCTGCGCTTTAACTTTCAAGATTTGGCTCTCTTATTATCCGAGACTCGGCATAAAGGGAAACCAACTACCGTCCGAGTTGGACACACATGCGAATGTAGTTCCGTCAGTCACGTCCTAATGTGCGAACATCTCAACGCAGCGGTTGCGCATCTAAATTCCAAAGTTCGCGGTCAATCGGTCGAACAGGTCCAACAGTGGCTCAATGCAACATTTGCCAACGGGCAGGCGCTCGGCGACAAACTCATTGAGGATTTGCAGACCGTCGTGAATAAAACAAAGAGTAATGAAGTATTTCGTTTGCAATGGCGAGTGAGTGTGCCTGAAAACGCTAGATTGTCGAGCGTTCGTACTATTGAATGCTACTTGCAAAAAATGAAGGCCCGCGGCGACGGTTGGACGGTCGGTCGCAAAATTACCAGCCCTCTCGTAACTGCGCCGCTCGCAGCGTTCCAACACCCTGACGATTATCTTATCGCGTCGCTCCTGGAGACCGATGAGTATGCGGAACCGGGAGACTCCAGAGCATTAATCCTCGCATTGGAAGTCTTGCAGCACCACCCGAATTTCTGTTGGGATGTCGAAAGTCAACCGCCAGTCACCATCCAAAAATGCCAGGCCACCATCGAATTCAAAGAACACAATGGTCTATTTGAACCGGAGTTGATGGTCGACGGCAATCCATTTCAGGGTTTCGAAGATCTCTCGGATCGACAATCAGCCCAGTTCGTGATTCTCGATGTTGAAAACTTGACGGTCAAATATTTTGAACTGACCGCTGATCAGTTGCAATGTGTGCGCGTAATACAGCGAGCAACCAGACGTGGTGCTCGGCTGACACCGGAAACCACTTTGGCAATGACACAAGTTCTTTCGAAAGCCGACAGTACTTCATCAGGGTTGGTTGCACTTATTCCGGAAAAGTTATCGGGACCCGAAGTCGCACTTCCTCCCAAAATTGAATTGCATTTGATTCCTCACAGCGGCGGGGAACTCGAAGCTCGACTTCGCATTGCCTGTGAAGGCCTGGAGACTCCTCCGACGCCCGGTATCGGAGTCAGTCGAGTGGCCGCAGTTACACCGGCAGGAGTATGTCAGTACGTTCGGGACCTAACCACAGAAATCAACAATGCGGATCTTGTCGCAAATCAACTGAATATGGGGCAATACGCCTTTGACGGCCCATATACTTGGTTCACAGAAGGGCTTGAACAATCGCTGCAATTGCTGACCCAATGTCGAGCAATTGGAGAATCCGAGTTGCCAGTTTGCTGGCCCGTTAGCAAGCCGATGCGTATGCTTGGCGAAATCACACCTCAGTGCCTCAAGGTACGTCTGACCAGCGAAAGAGATTGGTTTGGGTTGGAGGGTGAATTGTGTATCGAGGACTTGCAGATTCCACTGGTCGAGCTGTTTGCTGCACTGCGTTCGGGCTCGCGATTTGTACCGTTGGGTGACGGCGGCTTTGCCACGGTCAGCGATGATTTGCGCCAGCGATTGGCGATCATGGACGATGTATCGTTTCCGGAACGGTCGAGATTAAATGTCTCGCGAGCCGCTGCTGGCATGATCAAAGAGGCGATCGGCGCTGATATGGTCGCTGAAATTGACCAGCGTTGGCAGGATGCAATTGAGCGGTTGACCGATAAGACCAAGGTGCCCAAAAAAGCGCCGAAGGAACTTAAAGCCACGCTCCGCGATTATCAGTTGGCCGGCTACAAGTGGCTCAGTCAATTGAGCCATTGGAATCTAGGCGGTTGTTTGGCCGATGATATGGGGCTAGGAAAAACTGTCCAAGCACTCGGGATTCTACTGGACCGCCGACAGATTGGGCCCGCCTTGATCATTGCACCTACCAGCGTCGGAGGAAATTGGTTGCGTGAAACGGAGAAATTCGCGCCCAGTCTCAAGCCACTATTGTATCGTGAACACGATCGAGATCAGTTGATTCAAAATGCGGGGCCCGGTGATTTGATCATTGTCAGTTACCAGATGTTGCTGCGTGATGGCGAGCGATTCTCCAGTCGTACCTGGGGCACTTTAATTCTAGACGAAGCTCAATACATCAAGAATTTCAATACCAAGACTTGTGCTACCGTCCGCCAACTTCAAGCGGATTGGTCACTCGCGCTGACAGGAACGCCGCTAGAAAACCACCTCGGAGAGCTGTGGAGTTTGATGCGCGTGATTAGCCCTGGGTTGTTGGGATCTTGGGAGCGATTTCGCGAGCGATTTGCGGATCCTATCGAGCGTGGCAGAGATCACCAGCGCTTGCTTTCACTGGGGCGCGTGCTGCGTCCTTTTATGCTTCGCCGAACCAAGAGCGAAGTTCTGACCGAACTTCCGCCCCGAACCGAGATTGTGCATACCGTTGAGCTTTCTGCCGAAGAACGCAAACGTTACGACGCCGCACGCTTAGCCGCCTTGGCCGAACTTTCGTCCAACAACAAAGGGGAGAACGATCAACAACGTCGGATTCGTATTCTGTCTTGGTTGACGCGTTTGCGCCAGTTGGCTTGCCATCCTCAGTTGGTCGATCCGCGCTGGTCCAAGTCGTCATCCAAGTTGGATGCGATGATGGAGATAATTCGCGAACTTGTTGAGGGTAATCATCGTGCGTTGGTGTTCAGTCAATTCGTGCAACATTTGAAATTAGTGCGTCAATCGCTCGACAAAGACAAAATCAAGTACCAGTATTTAGATGGTTCAACAACTGCTGCCAAACGGCAAGCGGCAGTGGATGCATTTCAGCGAGGAGAAGGTGACCTGTTTTTGATTTCGCTAAAAGCTGGCGGCACAGGTTTGAACTTGACCGGTGCCGACTACGTGATGCATCTCGATCCTTGGTGGAATCCGGCTGTCGAAGACCAAGCGACCGATCGAGCTCATCGAATCGGTCAAACGCAAGCGGTAACCGTGTTTCGATTGGTCGCCAAGGACACGATCGAAGAACAGATTCTCTCATTACATGCCAGCAAGCGCGAATTGATCGCTGGCGTACTCGACGGAGCTGACCGCGCTGCCAAACTTTCCACCCAAGAACTCGTCGACCTCATTCGACTCGGTTTAGGAAGTTAGTATTCAGCGAGAGTACGTAGCAGCATTTGTTGGGGCTTGCGTTTAACCTCTTATCAAATAATGCCACAAGGGGTTTATAGATAGAGATTGACAATATTCTCCAGCATCTCTTGGCGTCCGCTGGCGTTGGGGGCGATTTCGCCCTTGGCCAGCATATATTTTTCCAGAGATTCAAGGGATGCGTCACCACACTCGATTTGGCGTCCCAGTTCAGTATCCCAACTGCTGTAGCGTGTTTTTACGAAACTGGCGAGCAGTCCGTCGGCTCGGATTGCTGCAGCGATTTTCAAACCACGTGCGAATGTGTCCATCCCACCGACGTGAGCATGAAACAGGTCGATCGGTTCAAAACTCTCGCGACGAACTTTAGCATCGAAATTGACGCCACCGGTTGTGAATCCTCCATGCTTGAGGATTGCCAGCATGCACTGAGTGGTTAGGTAATAATCGGTCGGAAACTGGTCCGTGTCCCAACCCAATAACAGGTCCCCCGTATTGGCATCGATGGATCCTAGCGCTCCTTGATGCCCCGCATAATCCAATTCGTGCATCATGGTGTGACCCGCCAGCGTCGCGTGGTTGGTTTCAAGATTCAATTTGAAGTACGGTAATAATTCGTAGGCACGCAAGAAGTTTAAACACGCGGCTGCATCGGAGTCGTATTGATGTTTAGTTGGCTCTTTCGGTTTGGGTTCGATCAGGAACTGACCAGTGAAGCCAATTTTCCTAGCGTAATCCACGGTCATGTGAAAGAAACGCCCGAGATGATCGAGTTCTCGCTTCATATCGGTGTTGTACAGATTTTGGTATCCTTCACGCCCGCCCCAGAATACATAGTTTTCACCACCTAGTTCTTTAGTAACTTCCAAACACTTCTTGACTTGAGCCGCTGCGTAGGCAAAGGCGTCTAAGTTGCAACTAGTCGCGGCACCATGCATGAACCGCGGGTGGCTGAACAAATTGGCCGTGCCCCACAATAACTTAATACCAGTTGCGGTTTGATGCTCTTTGAGCGATTTGGCGATGCGTTCAAAGTTGGCATGGCTCTCGGCCAATGAGGTTCCTTCGGGAGCCACATCGCGGTCATGAAATGCGTAATAGGGCGCACCGAGTTTTTCGATCAATTCAAATGCCACATCGACGCGTCGCAGGGCGTTGTCCAAACTATTGGAACCATCATCCCATGGACGCACCATTGTCCCGGGACCAAACGGATCGCCCCCAGTGCCGCGCATGGTGTGCCAATAAACGACACTGAACCGCAAGTGTTCGCGCATGGATTTGCCTTCGACAATCTCGTCTGGGTTATACCAACGGAACGCAAGCGGATTCTTAGAACCGGGACCCTCATACTGAATCTTGTTGATTTCAGGAAAGTAAGCCATGAGCAAAATGCCTATTACAAAATCGACGAAAAATTGTTAGTTGCTGCTATCCCAGTTTAGCCAATCGGAAAAATCCAACAACTTGACTAATTCGAGGCATGCCAGAAAGAGAGCCGCCACATCCCATCTGTCGCGGTGCAGCGTGTGTAAATGGCTCGAGTTAACGACCGAAGATATTTATGGAGAAAGAGCTGCCGGGAGAGTGCTGCCGGTCGCGATCCAAAAAATGGATTCGCGCTACCGAACATACGACGAATACATCGTTTTGAAAAACCAGGCGATTTGCTAACGACGACTTGCTGTACGAGTGCCATTGTTCAGCACAAACACTTTGGGATCATCAACGATCCAAGCCGAGGTCCAAGTCTTGCCATTATCACCATTGACGACATTGTAAAAGAACGTACGAAATCGCTCGCACCGATAGCCATACGGAAATTGTGAAGTGATGTAGTCGTCTTCAGTCAGGTCGTCGATACCCGGTTTGGCATAGTAGTGAATCATGCCGTCGGGGGTAAAGGTCATACCCATCGTCCACCATCCCGTGACCTGAATATCAGGACCCTTAAAGTCGCTGCCATTACGATCCGCACGCACTCGAATATGCGCATAATCGTGGGACTTGCCTGACTGATGTTTGCTTTCCAGCACGATAAACATCCCTGGCCAATACACTTCGTTTTCATCTTCCGAGGACGAAAACAGGAAAGCCTTTTTCTGAGTTTGTTTAGTCGTTTCGACAGCCGCGCGGAATGCAAACTGTGGTCCACTTCGTTTTTCCCATTCGGCAATGGGTGGTAGGTAGACTCGCGTCGTGGCGCTCGGAGTTTGGTTGACCGGAATTGGTCCTCCTAGCCGGTATTGCACATTGGCAATAAAATCCTCCTGGTGCATCTTGAAACTGGGGCGATTGGGTATACCGGTGAATAAGGATTGCATCAGCAGCGCACCTTGGCTGCCTGGCAATCCATCAGGAGGAGTTGGAACGCGCTTAACCACATCTGGATGGCCACGTTTGATCCCTTCAAACCAGCGACCATTATTGGACTTACCGATCGGGTTGTTCTGTTGTTCGTTGATATCTTCAGTACTTTTAGGATTGTTGGGGATGTATTTCCAATTGGGATCTTCAAAATCGTCGCCCACGTTGGTCAATTCGATACCCGAGCCAGGAACCACGGGCCGCATGGATTGGGCGGCGATCGGCGAAATCGAATTAGCCAATGCTACGAGCGCACAAATCCTGGCTACTGTTAATCGCATGGAACGTCCTTTTTCAGCCATCCTGCCAAATTCTGTTTCATTGCAACTTCTTATCGGTCGATTCACTCGTTGAGATTTGCAGATTTCGCAGGTTGGCCGCTGAGTACGGTTTGCCAGCAATACACTTCCGCTCCCAACCACATCTTTGATGCAAGGTCGAAACCATGATCGACGTCGACGAAATCTTGAAGCTCCACGAGAGCACCGTAGCCGCTTGGCATGTTCAACCAATAGCCAACACATATGAAAATTGGTTGAACTTGGTGTGCCAACAACATATTTACAATTACGAACTTTGGCACCAGGAAGATATTGCGCGCAGTCCCGAGGTCAGCGATCAACGTATCGCAGAAGTGAAGCGTGCCATTGATCGCTTCAACCAACAGCGCAATGATGGTATCGAACGATTGGACGACGCGATTTCCGAAATGCTGGCTGCCAGCCGAATTGTCCCAGCCGTAGAGGCAAAGCAAAACACGGAGACGCCAGGTAGTGCGATCGATCGGCTCAGCATCATGTCCCTTAGGCTTTACCACTATTTGGAACAGGCAGAACGGACGGAAGTCGACGCTGCACATCGCAACCGTGTCCAGCAGCGTATCGCCCTTTGCCGAGCACAAAAAACTGATCTCAGCCAATCGCTGCGAGAACTGCTCGACGACATATTTTCCGGTCGCAAACGGCACAAGACCTATCGGCAAATGAAAATGTACAACGACCCGAACTTAAATCCATATATCTACAATGCTAAACCCAAAGGGTGAGCGATATTGCCGATTTTTTGCCGCGCTGACAAACGAAGTTGCTTCTCAGATTTCTAACACTTGTGTTGCTGAGAAGTTACATTCGTGTTAGATTGAATTCAATCCACTTAGGCGATTTGGGTAATCCGTCTCGACAGCTCCCTTGGCGTAGGAGTTGTAGAGAGTTGGATTGAAGTTGACACTGG
>CAZVBC010000044.1:3274-26995 GCA_964625155.1 uncultured Pirellulaceae bacterium | reverse complement strand
TTTCCGTTTACTGGAGGAAGAGACGTGGCAAAGGCAAAGAAGGCAGCGGCACCCAAGAAGGCAGCAGCTCCCAAGAAGGCAGCAGCTAAGAAGGCCGCAGCACCTAAGAAGGCAGCACCTAAGAAGGCAGCCGCCAAGAAGCCCGCAGCTAAGAAGAAGTCTGCTAAGACTGCTTCCAAGCCTCAATAGCCTGTTAGGTTATTTGCAGTACATTTTGCCGAGACGTATCTTGGCATCCAGCACAAGCCGTCCCTTCTGTCCAAATGGAAGGGGACGGTTTTTTTGTTGGTTTTACCAATTCGGCTACCGCACTCGCCCAGCCGAACACCAAGGCAATGCCTTATAGTTCGCGAAAACTGCTCAACGTTTGCGTTTCAGTTACTGCACCCTGATGTAGGTGCATTAATAGTATGACTTTCTTGCTAGCCTTCCAGCATCTCCATACAAACCCTGGGGTTTTGCTAGCAACAACCAGGGTGTGGTATGCAATTCCAAAATTTTCAACCGCTAGTTTTCTGCTAACGGCTTTTTCTTTTCTGTGATCACTTGGCATTTCGGTGCCATTTCAGCATTCAATTGCACGTAGCTGTTCCATTCGTCGGGAACGTTGTCTTCATGGAAGATTGCTTCGACAGGGCATTCTGGAACACAGGCCTCGCAATCAATACACTCTTCGGGATGGATGTACAACATCTTTTCACCCTCGTAGAAACACTCCACAGGGCAAACTACAACGCAATCCGTATAACGGCAACCATCGCACGGTTTGGTAACCACGTGAGCCATGAACGAACCTTTCCTCGGAAGATCAATACTCTCAAATCTGGGCTAGCGGTAATTGAACGTCAGCCAGAAGACACAAACATTCACTCAGCAACCCCCAAAAATGAAAGTAGCCAAGTGTCGAATAAGTACACTACTTACCGTTGATTCTGGCATCCTAGGTAGTCGCTGAACGCCTGTCAAGCTAAGGCAATTGTAAGTTCGACGATCACGAAAAACGCACGGCATTTAGGCAAGCCGCACATACAAAGTATATCGGACGGCTTGCGCTGGGCTGTTAAAATTCTGATATTGACGTGAGTTTTTGATGTGCAGTTTTTGTTCTGCGTGAATCGTCCCGATAGGGACAATACGTCGGTAGCATACAAATGAGGTAAGCAAACCATGAGAAAGACGTTGTTGCTTGCGAAAGGGCGGGTTGCTACCTAATATGAACAGGAAAGATTTCAGGAAGGAAGTCCACCACTTCTGATGAGGAGAGGCATTTGCCATGGTTCTGTCGAATCTCGACCGAGAACTTCTCAAGTCCTGTTTGGAAAAGCAAGCGGGTAGCTGGGAAGACTTTGTCGAGCGATTTTTAGGCTTAATCAAACTGGTCGTGTTATCGTCCGCCGAAATCCGCAGTATCTCGTTATCCGATGCGGATTGCGACGAGCTGGTGACTGAAGTATTTCGGGATTTGCTGGCGGACGATATGGCCATCTTGAGGCAGTTCCGAGAACAAAGTTCGCTGGGAACATATTTGGTAGTCACCAGCCGTAGGATGGTTGTGCGCAAGTTGCTCGAAATCTTACGTAAGTCTCCTGCTGAAGTTGGAACCAACATCACAGCCAAACAATCACCAGCGTTGGAACCAACTTTGACGAAACCAACAGAGAAGTCCGCTCGCGGGATCGAAGCACGGATTACCGCAGAATAGCTCTTGGAGACGACATTATTCGGCCGCCAACAGGTTCAGCAGAATAGCTTGGTCTGACCGCAGGCAACGCCGCAATTGACGAGGGAACTTGTGTTAGATTGACGACGGAAATACCTGAAGTATCAGGCATAGCGAACCGTTGTTCGTCAATTCCATTGACTTGGTTTATGGAGTAATTGGTATTGATCTCAACGGTGAAGGCAATGACTGGCCCTTCGTCCGGTTGCAGTTCAATTTGAATGACCCTCGGCAAGCTGACTTGAGTGGATTCGTCGTATTTATGATCACTTTGATTGGCTGCGGCCACCAATTTCTCTTTGTAGTCGTATAGCAAAGTTTGCACGACAATACACTGATTGGGTTCGATGACCAAGATTCGTCGATAATTACCTCGTGGCGTCGGCAGCCACGTTTGTACTTGCAGTTTGCCATCGGCCCGAACAATGGGTCCTTCGTGCAGCAAGTTGGGATCGAGCGAAATGATGCCGAAGGCTTCCTTCAGCCAAAGTGGTGATACTGGCAAGATCTTACGAGGACCGATTTGTGATTCGAATTCTTCGTGTCTAGCAAAATACAATGTTGGTGGCGGGGGTAACTGAGTTTGCAGCCAAAAGACTTCGGCATTACTCCCTGCGTCCAACGCGTTGCCCATTAAGCGAGTTCCAGGATAGGCCTGCAAGCGAAAGCTCGATGGGCTCTGCCAAGCCATATTCCCTTGCAACTTGGTAATCAGTTCAGCGCTCGAAATCGTGATCGACGGCGACTCCAGTCGCGTAATCGCTAGCGTTCGATCAAGTTGTTGGGCGATTTCACGGATAGTAGGTGTCTTTTCAAACACAACCGGAGGTTTGTACTCTGCCATTCCACGGCGCCGCGCGCAAGTCGCTCCGCTAGTGACGAACACGCATATGAGCAACAGTCCAGAAAACATCCAAGAGTTGCGCCATTTCGAAGGGGCAAAGCCCTTCAACCGCTTTGAAGTTGCACAGCGCCAGCTTGGGTGGTGTTTCATTTAAGACTCAGTTTTTCTGTGGCTCATTCTTCAATAAAGAGGAGGCTTGTAAGTTGGTTTTGAATCGATTCACATTCTTCGGCGTTTGGAGACATCGTGGGGACTTGCCATTGGCGTCCGTCCGCTGGCAACGTCAAGTGCCAAACGGATAGCGAATTCCCTGCTTCATGGAATCGATTCAACTGTTCGCCGATATGTGTATCGTCTGCATCAACCAGAATGCGTCTGCGCACCAACAACAGTGCTAAGAGATAGGCTAGCGATTCCTTGCCGGGTTTCTCGACCAACTCGGAGAGCGTTTCCAACAGAACTCCATCAGGTGCAGGGCGAAGTTTTCGCTGACCTCCGAGCGGCATTTTTTGCCGCCACCATCCGATTGCATCCGGCGGAACTCCCTCCCAACTTTCGGCGGCAATGTCCTCGCGTTCAAGATCACCGTCGCGGCGCACTATTGCAGAATAATATTCTTCGCCTGGTCTTAACTCGCGACCACTACGATGGCATCTGCGAGAACTGCGAGCGATATTGAATTCCTGCAACATGGGGCACCGATTAGAATCCGTTCCTCGGTTTTGGCGTGGACTGAAACTATCTAAGCAATCCTGCTAACGCATAGACCAAATGCGCATCGCACTGACAGTTTGTTCTACGAAATAGAAACCAAATCATATGGTGTGGAATTAGCGAAATTCTTGGTTCTGCACAAGTCCAGGCTCGTCGAATCGACACCGCTGGCAAAAAAGTCTGCGATCTTTGCGAAGTCGGGGTAAAAGCGGGTTCGAATATGATCGAACTGCTGCGTCGTGACTCTAGTGGTTTGTTACAGCTAAGAATGTAGGGTTCTCAGAAACGGGAGAGCGAGGTTCCTACCGAGCCGCCGCTCAATTGGCTCGGCAGGAGGCTTCGCTCTCCCGATCACTAAAATTTAGCTGCAACCAAGCACTTGTTGCAATTCTCGTGTCGCGCAAGATATTACACAGCCAGTGCTAGCAAACGAGCATGTGCTTACAATCGGCTGGGAGTTGTATTTAGGTATTGCTCCTGAGCGTGATTTCGCATTCCTCAAAGAACTGTTGTACGTGAGGACGCACTGCTTGCTGAGTCAGGTGGTCGTCAAATCTATTCATTAACTTAGGTTCGGCGAGCGGATTGTTAAAAAACTCGGTTAACTTCGCTTGATTGTCACGGTAATTTTTGGTGCGAGAATCCAACCAAGGTTATCTAGAAAGTTTGAAAATGGAAAACTACGGCTTGACGCACATCGATGAAAGTGGAGCTGCACGCATGGTCGATGTTGGTGCGAAGGGGGTTACGTTGCGTACGGCGACTGCGGAAGCTCGCGTAATGATGCAATTAGCAACTGCCAACGCAGTTAGAAATAACGAATTTGTAAAAGGTGACGTTTTGCAGGTTGCCCGCCTCGCCGGCATTGGGGCTGCAAAGCGAACCGACGAGTTGATTCCATTGTGCCATGGAATTCCTTTGGACAGTGTCGCAGTAACATTTGAATGGTTCGACCCGACTTGCCTCATCATTCGATCGATCGCCAGGGCAACAGCCAAGACAGGAGTCGAAATGGAAGCGCTGGTAGCGGCGTCGATGGCCGCTTTAACCGTTTACGATATGTGCAAAGCCATGGATCGGTCGATGGAGGTGACCCAGGTACGACTGCTTGAGAAGTCTGGAGGTATGCGCGGTGACTATCGCCGTGAGACCTAATCGTTTACCTTCGACTCGATTCATCTAGGTTGTTCGCAAATGAATAAGCTCGATTCTGTAGATACCTCGTTTGTAGATGGAGTTATTAATAGCCCCGCTCATGAACTTTCTCATGGTGCAGCTCGAAGCTCTATTCAAAGAGCGACGCGCACACTACAAGCATCATGGTTTCGAGAAATCGGCGATTGTTTGGAACATGTGAACGAGCAAATTGAGCGGCAACTAATGGTGCAGCATAATTCGCTCGTGGCGATGATGCGGCACGTCGGGCAACTGGGTGGCAAGAGATTACGCCCAGCGCTGCTGTTGCTGAGTTCCAAACTGTTTGGCCAACCGAATGAAGAGGCGTTCAAGTTGGCAGTGGTCGTAGAACTGTTGCACACAGCGACACTGCTGCATGACGACGTTCTTGATGGTGCTTCGATTCGTCGCACAATGACGACCGTTCATCAAGCATATGGCGTCAAATGTGGAATTCTGTTGGGTGATTTTTTGTTTACCAAAGCATATCATCTTGCGGCAACATGCGATTCGAATTATCCCGCCCAGCTTATTTCTCAGTGCGCGACCGAACTTTGCGAAGGTGAGCTACGCCAGCAAGTTTCGGTTGGGCATTGGGAAATGGACGAATCAACTTATCTTGATATCCTGCGCCAGAAAACGGCAGAGCTCTGTGCAACGTGTTGCCGATTGGGTGCTTGGACACAGGACGCGACCGATCAACAAACAGACCAATTAGAAAAATTCGGCCGGAATCTTGGCGTCGCCTTTCAAATCATGGACGACTGGTTGGATTTCTGGGGAACAGACTCTGTCGGTAAGTCGCTCGGTACCGACCTTGCGCAGCGCAAACCCACATTACCAATCCTTAGGCTCTTGCAATCCGTTGAACACCAGGAACGCAGCGCAATTGTGACAGCCCTGAATGAGAACTCTTCCGTTGCTCGGCAATTCCTGTTGAACAAGCTGAATCACTCCGATGCGTCGGCTTATACGCTCGGCACAGTTCGTCGCTATATCAATATGGCCAAAGAATCACTCGCGGGCTTGCCGATGGGTGATGGCTTGAACTCATTGAAGTCACTCGCCGATCAATTGGTCGACCGCAAAACTTAGTTGCACTCCAGTTAGTCACTACAGTTAGTCACTCAGTCAGACAGTCAGGCAGGCGGAGATCCAGCCGAAATCATTGTCGACGCCAAACGCGAAATCTTGACGCTGCTACGAAGTTATTTTTCCAAGCAAATTAGCTGACCGTTGAACTTGCGTTTCTTTTGGCAACTATTTGAGGCCACCAGATCGCGGTGCGGATTCGGTTGCGTTGTTTTTTGCAGTCTGGGAATTCTTGAGAATTGGTCCAAGCTCAGCGACAAAATCTTGTACGTCTTTGAATTCACGATAGACACTGGCAAAGCGTACGTATGCCACTTGATCGAGTCCAACTAAACGGTCCATGACAAGTTGCCCGATATGCTGACTGGGAACTTCAGTCTCAAAGTCGGCATGAATTTCGGCAGAGATCTCCGACGCCAAGCGGCGAATGACGTCGGCACTAATTGGGCGTTTCCAACATGCCCGCTCAATACCCCGTTCGATCTTTTCGCGTTGGAAAGATTCGCGGATCTCACCCTTCTTCACTACCTGTAAAACGAAATGTTCGATTCGTTCGTAGGTTGTGAAACGTTTGCTACATTGGTTACAGCATCGCCTACGACGAATAGCTCGCCCATCTTCGCAGGAGCGTGAATCTTGTACGCGATCGTTATCTGCGCCACAATTCGGACACAACATTGCGATTCTCCATTACCCTGATTCGTCCATTCGCCATCCAGCAGTGAGTCGGGCGATCGCCAATTGAGAATTTACCATGACGCTGCAGTGTTTGTGCAAGCCGTTCGATGTTTAGCCTGAATTCGCTGAAGAACCGAGCGACGCGCGCTGACTCCGCTACAAAAAACAGCACAAGTATATGCCATTAAGCGTAAGCTGCCCGATGTTCTTTCCTTCCGCTCGCCTAAGTTACCAAATGGCACGGAATCTTACGACTCGCAATTATGCCAACGGTCTCATTCAATAACGGTCCAGAAGTGAGGCAAGCGATATCCTGTGAGATTGTTGGTGATGAAGTGCCGTTCTCGGAGTTCTTTCGGAGTCGATGCGCATTCCAATTGGGAAGAATTCATCTGTTTGAAGACTCCCGTTCGTTGCGTGGAGAGAACTGAGCAGCAATTGCGAGAGAATAGCTGAGCATTTCGCCATGAATGGTGGAGAGTTTCTTTACGAAGCGCCTTAAATGCTCTAGATTTACGCCAATGCTTTGCAACGTGATTCCATACCTCAATCACCCAGCTTGTGGAGAAGGTTTACGCAATGTCTAGTGACGCTAATCCGATTCAAGATGATTCTAATTCGCCCGCTCGCCAGAGATTCACGCAAAATGCAGCGACGAAATTGGAAGGATCCAGCACGAATACCCAGGAACAAGTTTTGTGGCGCGGTGGCTACTCAGCAAAAGCCATGTATGGGACATGGTTCGCCTCAGCAGTGGCGACCATTGCTGGCATCGCTTTGTTGGTCGTTTTTGGTAGTTCACATCAATTGCTTTGGCCGATTGGCGGTTCTGTCATTTTGTTGTGGTGGTGCATTGCGATTGGAACTTATTTGTATCGCCGCTTTTCCACTCACTATGAACTGACCACGCAGAGGTTCATTCACCAAGTTGGCATTTTAATTCGGCGAACGGACAGAATTGAAGTCATCGATATTGACGATGTCAGCTATACGCAAGGAATTATTCAGCGCATGCTGGGGGTGGGAACTATCAAATTAGTAGGTAGTGATCGCACGCATCCTGAATTAGTACTTTATGGTATCGATCGCGTACCGGAAATTTCTGGACAAATCGATGATGTACGGCGCGCCGAGCGTCGGCGCCGAAGTCTGCATATCGAAGCCATATAGCCAGGTTATGCCTGCCTAATTGATGCGATTTTGCGAATGTGTCGGCCTCATGTACACTTTAGTGAGCTGTTTTCGAAAATACGAGCTGGCCAATTAAGGGGCAGACAACAATATGAGCGAACTGCATCACGAGTGTGGGGTGGCGGCTATCTACCATCTTCCCAGCTCGGAACCCAGCCCACTGTGTCCAGAGGAAGGGCCGGAGGAGATTGCTCGCTTGCTGCCTCGTATGCTGCAAGATATTCAAAATCGCGGTCAGTTAGCGGCGGGCATGACCGTCTACGCGCCGGATCGAGCTCATTTGTTGTACACCATGAAAGACATCGGGACAGTGGCCGAAGTCTTTCGGTTGTCCCACCGAGGCAAGAACGAAGCGATTATGAAGCAGTGTGCCGGTCGCGCCGCGATTGGCCATGTGCGCTATGCCACTTGCGGCAAAGATGATCGCAATTATGCCCAACCATTTGAACGTGAGCATATTCACAAACACAAGTGGTTTAGTTTTTGTTTCAATGGCCAATTGGCTAATTATGCCGCACTGCGAGCCAAGCTGCTTCATGAGGGAGAGCATCATTTAGCGCGCGACACCGATACGGAAATCATTATGCACGAATTGGGTCGCGCACTGTCGGCAAGTACTCCAGGCCGGAGCTTGGTCGAAACGTTTGGTTCGGTTGCCAGCCAGTTCGACGGTGCTTACAGTTTGGCGTTATTGAACGCTCGTGGAGAAATGTTATTGGCTCGTGATCCCTTAGGAATCAAGCCACTTTGCTATGCAATCGAAGGACCTCTGTTTGCTGCGGCCAGTGAGAGCGTGGCACTATTGAACTTAGGCTTTGCTCCCGAAAGCATTTGTTCATTGAAGCCCGGGCATACGATTTTGGTGCAGCCCGAGGGGATTACGATCCGCGAGTTTTCGCGCAGCCGAAATCCGGCACATTGTTTCTTCGAATGGATTTATTTTGCGAATGTAGCCAGCACGCTCGATGACCGCAGTGTTTATTTGACAAGGACGCGTTTGGGTGAAGAACTTGCGCGGCTGGAATACGCTGAAAAACGTGTGCCTCTGGACCGCGATACGATCGTTGTACCGGTGCCGGATACCAGCAAGGCAGCGGCTGACGCGATGGCCTACGAGCTTGGAATCCCCAGTCGCGAAGGATTGATAAGAAATCGGTACAGTGGCCGAACATTTATCGAAGGTGGTCGAGCTCGAAAGCTCAGAGCTGCCAGCAAATACACTCCGCTGCGCGAGGTGCTGGAAGGCAAGCGAGTTTTCTTGGTCGAAGATTCTATCGTGCGCTCGACAACGATGAAGGTCTTGCTCGATCGAATTCGCTCGCTCGGCGGAGCCAAAGAGATCCACGTGCGCGTCGCCTGTCCGCCGATACTTGCGCCCTGTTTTTACGGTATCGACATGTCGACTATCGATGAATTGTTTGCGCCCAACTTTCTCGACGGAGGAATGCTGACCGAAGAAGCTCAGCGCCGCATGGCAGCGTCCTTGGGTTGTGACTCATTGCGATACTTGCCCGTCGAAGCCATTGCGCGGGCGATTGAGTTGCCCAGCGACCATTTGTGTCAAGCTTGCATTACTGGCCAATACCCAACCGAACATGGCCAGCGACTGTACGATATCGCTGTACGCAATAACGGCGTCAAGTTGGCAGACAATAAACGTACCTATGAGCAAGTCACAACGCTGGCACCGAGTGAAATCAGTTGAAAATCGGGCTCACTTCGATGGTGCTTGCCCAATCGCTGTGTCGGGGATCGATCGGCCGAGCTTCAGTGTTGGCCTATCTGTGAACAAACATTCAATTCACGACACTAGACCATTGTTACAGCTTAGCTTTGCGGATCGGGAGGGGCGAAGCTTTTGGTTTAGTGTCGGCTCGGCAGAAAACTCTTTTTTCTCGTTTGCCAGAACCCTAATTCTTATTCTGTAACAAAGCTCTAGCGGCGGACGATTCGTTCACGTCCAGCTTTGATGCGCCAAAGGCATAGGACAAAAGCCATTGCTGCGGCGATCGCGAACAGGGCGTGCTCCGGCTGAATCATGTAGTGAAGGGGTGAATCAGCCGGTGCTAATTCAATCGCATGACCTGGATGCCCCCATGCGGAAGTGGACATTAAGGCGGCAGCAATGACGGCAACGCGATTCAAATGCATGATATTTCCGTTTCAAGTTACTCGTAAGCAGTGCATGAGCGAACCACAGTGTTGTAACTGAATGTACGGCCCGCTTTAAAAAATCATTGGGTTGAAGGACCTGAGCTGATTCCGGATCTGGCAAGCTGGGAATGAACTACATCGATCGGAATAGGAATTCCCTTTAACACGCCTTCGACGACCACCGAATTGCGAACAAAACCTTGAAACTTGGTAACCACAATGGCACCACGCCGCAATTTGGTCATCTGGCACATTAAAACTAATCGGTCACCCGGAATGACCGGATCGCGGAAGCGGACTTCCTCTAAGCCTCCGAATCCCACCATCGCAGCTCCAAGCAGATCGTACTTCTGCGAAAAGTAGCTGCACATTTGCGCCGCAGCCTCTAACATCATCACGCCCGGCATCAAGGGCATGTTCGGCATGTGACCACGCACCCAGAATTCATCGAACGTTATGTCTTTGTAGCCGACGCAGACATGCCGCTCGATATCTTCATGAATAATCGCAGTAATCTGCTCCATTTCGAATCGTTGCGGATTGTACTTACGAATTCCTTCCGCATCGGCGATTACATTATCGAAGTTCAACGTCGAGGGATCGAGTATCAATTCGCGCTGCGCCACGCCAAACGCCTTCGTTCAAACTCTGTCGAGGCAGAACACGCCTACTGGAAACGCCAATTGCAATGCCGACACGATGGGTCGTCTTCAGCGACGAGCAATTTTTAGGTGCGCACCTTCTTGCGTTTGGCCTTGCGAGCTTTAGCGTTGGCAGGGCGACTTCCGTGGTTAGCTTTTTTCAGCTTGTGATGGGGTTTGGTCATTTTCGTATCGCGTCTCGTTCTTGAAAGTCGACAATATGGCCCCCGAATTTTGTTCGGAGTCCGCCAGGGGACCAATAGCGTACCAGCTATCTGCTTTCACGAAAAGACTTGATCTTAGAACTTCGCCGGGTTTTGAGCTCAGTGGGGTCAGCAGAATAATCGCGTGCTATGAATTCCACTTAGCCAAAGTTGGGTATCGGTCTAACAGGAGCGAAGCGCTTGCTCAACTAAGTTTTTGGCCGTGTTAAGGTAGGCCCGCTGACGCTTGTGTAACTGCATTATCGATTCCGATCTGTCCTCGGATTTGGATTCGATATAATTCAATGCTTCTAATTCGTTCTCAACGGTTAGTTTCAAACATTGAATTGCCGAAGTACGATCCGCCAAGCCATGATTCAAACTGAAACAAGCAGTCCCTGGAGGCGCCAGAAGTTCATCGACGCTGGCAGGGGGTTCCAGCCGTTCTCGTAGCCCAGGCCGGGTGATTAAACGAATGGTCCATCCGTCTTGATAATCTTTCATCGCTTGCCCCTCAGCAAACAGTATTCCCTCTGATTCACTACGTAGTATATAGCCTGTATTCGAACAGGTGGGGGCTCATTCGTGAATTAGATTTATCATAATAACTGATTACTAACCTAAATTTTCCGTCTAGATCGCCAGGTAGTGGCGAGTTGCGGCGCTCATACAATCCTTAATATCATAAAATCCGAGTTAAGAGCTATTTGTCGTTCGTACAGTACGATTGGCGAAGTGGCAAATTTCTGGATTTAATAAAATGATCCGGCGAGTTTCAACCGAGCCGACAGTTCAATTAGAGCTTTGCGATCACGCAATTTGCGCATATTGCCCGACCTGTAAATTTGCCGCACCTGCACAATTTGGAAGGCTAAGTAGCACAAGTCGAGCGACGATATACAATCTCCGATCAAACCGGCAATCGTTTGGCAAAGCATTAGGAGAATTCGGATGACCATCAACCCGCGTTTGCGTTCCGAGGCCGCTTACGAGCGCGCATGTCGACTTTTGCCGGGAGGAGTTAATAGTCCTGCTCGAGCTTTCGGCGCAGTTGGCGGCAAGCCTCTATTTATGCAGCGAGGAGAAGGGCCGTTTCTGTATGACTTAGATGGTCGTCGGTACATAGATTTCATTGGATCCTGGGGGCCAATGATCCTCGGCCACGCGGATCCGCGAGTAATCGAGGCAATTTGCCGTGCAGCAGAACGGGGCACAAGTTTTGGAGCTCCTACCGAGGCTGAAAGCGAACTGGCTGAGTTAATCATTTCGGCGGTACCCAGTATCGAACGATTGCGGCTGGTAAACAGTGGCACCGAGGCCACCATGAGTGCCATCCGTTTGGCGAGGGGAGCTACGGGCCGGGCCAAGATAATTAAGTTCTCTGGTAATTATCATGGCCATGTTGATAGCTTGCTCGTTTCGGCTGGAAGTGCTGCGGCTACGCTGGGAGTTCCCGACTCGCCAGGTGTTACTGAAGGAACCAGCAGAGATACATTAGTATTGGAGTTTAACGACATCGATCAGTTGCGCGCAACATTTGATCAATATGGCAAAGATCTTGCCTGTGTGATTCTCGAACCCATCGTAGGCAATATGGGGTGCGTTCCACCGAAAAAGAACTTCCTAGAAACTGCTCGGCAACTTTGTACGAAACATGGTGTCATTCTAATCTTTGATGAAGTCATGACCGGTTTCCGAGTTGCTTTTGGAGGAGCACAAACTCTGTACGGGATTCAGCCCGACCTCACGACTTTAGGAAAAATAGTTGGAGGAGGATTGCCGTTGGGAGCTTACGGAGGTCGAGCCGATTTGATGGATCAGATTTTGCCGGTTGGTAAAGTCTTTCAAGCTGGCACGTTGAGTGGCAATCCGCTAGCCACGGCCGCAGGTTCAGCGACGCTGCGCATACTGCGAGACGAGCCGCCGTACGCATATTTGGAAGAACAGGGCCAGCGACTGGCTGACGGTCTCTCGCACGCTGCGATCGACCATGGTATCGCTCATCGCATTTATCGAGTGGGCAGTATGATGACTCTGTTCTTTTGTAACCAAGACATTTACAGTTGGCGTGAAGCAAGTACTTGTGATCGCGCACGATTCGCCAAGTACTTTTGGAAATTGATCGATCGAGGCGTATACATGCCTTGTAGTCAATTTGAGGCCCTTTTCTTTTCTTGTCGTCACACACCTGAATTGATTGATGAGACGATTGCTGAGGCCAGAAATACGCTCCGCGAACTGGTGAGCTAACACGAGATTACCGCCGTCGGTAGCATGAGTCACCAACGTCCCGCAAGTGACAAGATATGATTAGACGGGGGAAACCCAAGCGAACATCATGTCTGATAGTTGTTGCTGATAACGAAAACTATTGGGACTAATGGTCGCCCGTGGTACGCTCCGTAGCCAGGAAAAATGAAATGGCTCAAGGGTGCGAGAAATTAGTCTTTGAGCTCGAAAGTAAAGTTATTAGAGCCGTTCTTTACCTCCTCTTTCAACCCCGAAGTGCCCGGCGCTGAATATTTGCGAGGAATGAGGTTCTTTAAATTGGGAGGCGGCGTTACGCCTACAAGGTCGGCATCTTCCGGCCGAACTTGCTTGACGTTTTTGGTATCCACTTCAGTTTTTGCAATAGTGATGACGTTGCTACCAATAATCGCGCCATCGTAAGTCTTGTAGGTACTTAGTTTGCAATTACCCGCTTCATCTGTCGTACCAGTTGCTGGTTGAGGATTCTCGACCGATATGAACTGGACTGTGGCACCTACGACTGGTTTGCCTTTATAAGTTACGCTTACCGTCACCGGCGCGGTGGGGCGAGCTCCATCCTCACCACCACACCCGATGATCAATGAACTCAACAAGCATACGGCCAACCATCGAAGGTAACTCATGTTGCCATTCCGCTAGACAAAAAAGCACACCAAATCTGAGACTAGTTTTCGATCTGAGTAACTTCGCCACCACTGATGGTCCCAAGTGCTCCCCAAGCGCCGTACAAACTTGGGCCATTGGGAACAGCTTGGATGGCCGACGTATTTCCAGTGTCGATTCCATCGGAGAAAAATCGAACCGAACCGTCCAGTGAAACGGCATTAACACCACCAGTGTGCATGCTGCTTGCCGGCAGGACTACTGTCCCAGAGTCTGCGGCCGCGTTGGTGTCGCCAAAACACGACGGCTTGTTGGGACCGAGTACCGTATTGAAACACGTTCGTTCCGCCTGTCCGTCTGTCCAAAGTATGCCGAATCTGGCTTTAAGTCTTGTACCAGGGGCATACCTACCGCTGATCACCACGGCATTGCAACTGCTCGGACTGTTTTGAATGTTCGTGACTTGCGCCGAAAAACGACTGATCAGATGGCTGCCGTTTGCGGTTCGCAGCACACCATCATTGGCATTATCAGAATTATGAGCAGTACGTTCACTGAAGACGATTGTGTTACTGGTACCGTCTGTCACTTCGCCCAACCCTTTGTAGAAACCGGTTCCGCCGAGCGGTCCGCGCATGGGTTGGCGGCCGTTCACGTTCAGCACTTGATCACCCATGTTAATCGCATACGAGTTGGTGCCGTGGTCTCCGGTAGGTCGAGGGATGATATTATCCGAAGGACATTGATAGGTTGGAATTGATTGCGCCCACGGAAAATAAATAGCTGTTCCATCAAGCCTAGGAAACCAGGCTGATGGTCCTCCCGCAGCCACAATACCCAAAGCCGTTGTTTCACCACCCGCTTGAATACGACTATAAAGTGCCGTTTGCTCAACAAAAGGGAGCAAGCCTACAAAAGGACTGAGTCTGTCGTAATTCCCATAAATTCGCTCGGGATGACCTAACAAAGCGGCAGTACCGCCGGATTTATTGGGGAGTTTCTTGAAAGTACTTTCGTAATTGAGAACTGCTAAACCAAGTTGCTTGAGATGATTTGTGCATTGCATGCGCCTTGCCGCTTCACGTGCCGCCTGAACCGCTGGAAGCAACAGCCCGACTAATACGCCGATAATTGCAATCACCACCAACAACTCTACCAGAGTAAATCCACCCGCCTTGCGCCGCATTGCATCACTCTCCTGCACAATAAAAGTATTTTAAAGAATCCATATTTCCAGTTGCTTAATCTTATTTGGCCTTTAGAAAATAGGCTAAGCATTACCAGGTGCTCAAGATTACATAGCCGGCCCGATGGCGTCAACTTATGAGACATGCAATTCACCCTTACAAAAGTTTGATTTGCAGATCGCAGAGAACTGGCAAACAACCAAACGTAATGGAGTGATCCAAAACTAATATTTATTATTAATTGCTTGATGACTGCAACGGCTAATTAGATAGCGATCTGGTCACGGGCCGGTCGAGGCGAGATCTTTAACGAACAGGCGTCCTTCTTCGCATTTTCGGAAACCTAGACGCTCAAGCACGCTTGAGGCAGGATCATCATCGGTTGTGACCGCCCTTACCAAACCAAAACGATCTGCCGCCAGTTGACGAATAGCCTCAGAGAGCAGGAAGGTGTAATAATCTAACAAATCGGACGGTAATGATTTCGGCCACCAAAGACGCGCTGTCTGAATTGCGGAGGGTACCAACGATTGTTCGATCGTCCACATTAATGCCCGACACATCACAGTGTTGCCAGACCGCAGCACCAATTCAAAACTTATCTGTTCAGTATGTCCCATTTGGCAAGCCAGGCGCCAAGGATAAATTGGTTCGTCCAGTCTTCGGTCGACATGTGCACTGCGACGGATATGAATTTGCTGCCGATCCATCGGTGGATGGAATTCGACTAACTCCAGCTCCCACACAACAGTAGTGGTTCGAGTCTGAAAACCGGCACTAGCCAACCAGCCAATGAGTCGTATGTCTTGCTGAGCAACACCTCGTATTGAATCGCCCGGTCCAAATCCTACGTAAAATGGAGCGTAGGGAACCGGTGGCATGGCATCGATACAAATCGCGCCCGTCTTCCTAGCACCGCCTTCGATCGACGATAACAAGGCAGCGGCAATTTCATCTTCATTGGGTTGATGAATTACGGCCATCGCTGCCAGGACCGCATGATGAATGTTTGCATCCGCCATATCGTCTTGTGGCGCAAATCCCAAATGAGCAAATCCGAGTAGCTGTTCACCACTCTCCGCGATAAACAGTCCTTCTGCGTCAAAATAAGGCTTAGCTAAAACGCTTAACTCAAAGGTCTGTGCACTCATGGACGAGTTGCTAGAGTACATTTGGGAATGCTGATTCAACACAGAGCAAAGCTGAGGCGTGTCCGAGTTTCGAAATGTCCGAATCCTGAATGACACGATGCGGTTAATTCACTTAAATTCAAATCAGATAGGTTGCTGAAAGCTAAGATCCTAACAAGCTTCAAACCTACACCATTGGACTGCAATTGGCTAGTCAGATCTCATCGTGGCTTCATCAATTCCATGCCACAATGCATCAACCAACAGTTCAATTTCCGCTCGTGAGATGCAAAACGGGGGAACTAAGGGAACGACATTTCCCAGCGGCCTCAACCAAACTCCCTGTGAGAGTGCCGCCTTGCAAGCCAGCGAGCCGCGTTTTTCGGCGATGTGATAATCTTGATAGGGCTGCCGACTAGCCACCAACTCCACTGCTGCAATCAATCCACGTTGGCGAATATCACCGACATGTGGATGTTGTTTCAACGGCAAAAGCCGGTCAGCGAGCATGCGCGAAGTTTCCTCGATTTGTTCCAGCGTATGTTCGTCTTCGAAGATTTGCAATGTCGCCAGCGCTGCCGCCGCTGCCAATGGATTACCGCCATAAGTATGACCATGTAAGAACGCTTTTGAGGTATCGTTCTGGCTATAAAAAGCCTCAAAAACTCGTCGGGAGGTCAAGGTCGCTGCCATCGGCAGATAACCTCCAGTCAACCCTTTACCAATACACATGATATCGGGGTCGACTGCCTCCCATTGGCATGCCCACATTTTCCCAGTTCGTCCCATCCCTGTCGCTATCTCGTCAACGATCAGCAGTATATTTCGCGATGCAGTTAATCTGCGCAAGCCTGCAAGAAAGCCGTGCGGATGCTCGATCATGCCGGCAGCGCATTGGAAAATCGGCTCGACAATCACTGCGGCGATTGTTCCTGCATGCTGGTCCAGCAACTGTTCGTATGCATTCAAGTAATGTACTGTCGCTTGTTCCGCACCGACTTCCGGCGGCAATCGGAAACGGTCAGGACAAGGGCCATGAATTACATCGAACAGAATGCTAGAGAATGGATCGCGCAGGCGCTTAATACCTCCCACGCTGATACTTCCTATCGTATCGCCATGATAGGAATTCCCCAACGCGATGAACTGCGTCCGGTCAGGTTGATCACACTGTCGCCAATACTGAATGGCAATCTTCAACGCAGCTTCGACTGCACTTGCTCCATCGCCGCTAAAAAATACGCAATCAAGCGTTGGCGGGACTACTTCAAGTAGTTTCTTGGTTAAGCGGATCGTCGTTGGATTGCTCATACCAAGATTGGTTACATGAGCGACTTTTCCGAGTTGTTCAATTACGGCCGCATCCATTCTCGGATGACGATGGCCATGGACGTTGCACCACAAACTGCTGGCCCCATCGAGCAGTCTTTGGCCATTGGATGTTGTTAGCCAACAACCTTGGGCACTTTCCACCATGAGTGGCTCGTAGTCGGCCATTTGTGTAAACGCGTGCCACACATGCCGCCTATCCCAGTGCTCAAGTTGCTGCCTGTCATCGCGATTCGAGTCCATCCGCCTCCCTCAATCCGCTAGCACACAACTCTGCACACCCATGAGCGTTCACCAATGTACTTCCACCAACGCTCCAACCCGAACTCCAAGCATTGCGCTTGCGCTATCACCTGTCAATTCGATGCGTAGTGGCAGCCCCTCTTCAAGAATTGCGATCAATGTCATCGCGGGTTGGCCATGTTCGACGGGAAAAATTCCATAAGTTTCGTGTTCATCAATCACGATGCGCACCGACTCATCGCGTGGAGCACTGGAAAGCTCAGCGGATCCAACATCGGTAATCAAGTTTCCTTGGACGTCTACTTCGACAACCTTACCTTGAATCTTGTTTGCCACTGTCAGCCGTCTCGTCGGGAAATGATAAGTACGAGAGCGTTCCCTGCCATGAACCCTACGGACTCCATACATTCCGCAGAGCAGCGTGCACAGATTGTGATGCCTCGACAATCCTCAATCAAGATGCCAAACCCTGAGTACGGGAATGAAATTGCTCTAAAGCAACCGTCGAGCGATCGGAAATCAATCTGAGTTAGCCATTGTTAGTAAGGCGAGCGGCAATTGAGCGCGGTTAAAAAATCGATATTTTCCAAGGATTCGTTTTGCGTAAACACATTCCCCTGTAGACCGCAGTCGTTTAACCGCAATACCGTTCAAATTTCATCTTATCTTCACGCAGAGCAACGATACTGAGCTGACCAAGCTTACTAAATCACTTTCCTAAATCGCCAATCGCAATTAGCCCTTCTCCTAACTAAAACCTATTCACTAAATCGTTGGCTGCGTCAAATTGTAATGGAGTCGGATCGGAAAGGATTTCCACGCGAGGGTTATCACGGGCTTCGTTCCACAGACCTTCACTGCATTCGACCTCGGAAATATGCAGCGTATTGGGAATCCACATGGCGGGCACGGATTCAGTAGAATGTAGCCCTGCTTGATTAAAGGCGGTTTGCAGTGCGGCCAAATCGGTCGGGTAATCCAGCGGCAACATCGCGGCTGCCGCGTGCCCGGCGGTTACACAGTTCATGCGAGTAATTGTCGCGTCGATTTGGTCGATCACGCGCCGATGGCAGAATTCGGCAATACCAATCCCAGACGCGTTGCCATGGGTTGCCTCAGTCAAACTGCGCACATAAATATTGTGAATCTTTGGCGTCTCACTCTCTGCTGCCGCTCTATCGTTGTATTTCCGCCCAATGACATTGGTATCCATCCCAGAGCCGCTGATATTCTTTCCAAGCTCGTTGACGATGAGCACTTCTGCGTGATCAAACGGCAAACGAGGCACAAGTTGTTTTACGCGGGTCAACAACTCGGCCTCCCTTACCTCGATTTGTTCCGGGGCAATTCCCACGATATCGGCTGTTTCTTCGTAAGCATTTTCCAATATTGCCAATCCGCCAACGACATTGCATTTTTCGATGACCGTTCTAGCTACTAGTCGCACAATTTGGTCAAACGAGTAATTCATGATCGCACGATGATAGACCTCGGCCCCCCGCTGTTTACCCAAGCCAATCAACATCATTTTCATCAGGCCGCTTTCAATCGGGCCGCTGAAACGAGTGTGTGGTTTGACGCGATTGACCACCAGCACACAGTCAGCTTCGCGAGCATGTTTGTCAAAGTAAATTGGGAACCCTTCGGCCGCGCGCACTAATTCGACGACTTCCATACTGCTGCGAATCTCACAACCCATGGATTGTTCCGTAATCCCGTAACTGGCCAAAACTCCCCGTTGGCCTTCACCGGTAGCGCCACCGTGACTGCCCATGGCAGGTATAACTATGGGTACAGCTTGAATCGATTTTATATAATCGACACAGCTCTTGATGATCGAGGCGATATTCGCGATTCCGCGACTGCCGGCGGTAATGGCTACCGTCTTTCCAGGAGCAACTCGGCGCTCGACTCCAGCAGCACGCAACTGTTCGTTGACCGTTTTGGGTATATCGGAAACTTGTGGTCGAGGATAACTTTGTCTAACGCGAAAAAATCGTGGCACACCCGCCATAACGAACTCTCATTAAAAAACTAACAGACTCCAGAAACTTTGCTTGATTCAGCGGTAAACATGATAGCATTTTTATCGCTCGGCAATGATAGCCCTTGGACATGATCGCTGAACAGACCGATGCTCTAGTATTGCGAGTTTTTCCCTGGAGTGAGACCAGTTGCATCGCCACTTTGTATACTCGCGATTTCGGCAAAGTCACAGTTGTCGCCAAAGGCGTGCGACGTCCCAAAAGTCCTTTCGAAGCTGCTCTTGACCTGCTGTCCATCTGTCGCATAGTGTTCATTCCCAAAGCGGGAGACGCACTCAGTTTGTTAACTGAAGCCAAGTTAACTAAGCGATTTCGGGCTGGGACGCGTGACCTGCTTCGCTTGTACGCTGGATACTACGTCTGCGAGTTGCTTGATCGCTTCACGGATCGCGATGACCGGCAAGCCGACGTGTTTGATTTAGCGGTGGATACGCTCGATGCCTTGGCACGGGAGGAACTGGATATTCGCGCAGTTGTGCTGCGCTGGGAAATGCAACTGTTGCGCATGCTGGGACATTTGCCAACATGGGACAACTGCTCGCAATGTGGCGATCCAATCGCCGAAGACTTGGCCAGCGTATTTGGTGCTGAGGCAGGAGGAGTATTGTGTCCAAGTTGTCGAATTGGTCAGCGGCAGATGATCCAGATATCGGTCCTCGAGCGCGCGACGTTGCGGCAGTTCTCCGGTGCGAATTGGCAACAAAACACAATGCCGCAATACATTACGAACGGTCGTGCGACCATACGGGCGGTAGTTCAACGGTATTTAAACGTTCTACTGGAACGAAAACTACAATTACACTCCTACTTGGAGGAGCTTGGGCGTTGACAAGGAAGTCGTCGCTAAAATTACAAGACTGGCTGCTTAACTGTGCCAACAACAGCCGGTTGGGAATACAATTCTCCGATCAACTACTGGGGTGTTGTCGTTGGAGTTGCTTCGTATTACTTACATCGACTTGTTGGCTAAGCAAGATAGCTCTGCTGCTAGCTACATGGACGACTCTATGTACTCTCGCCGGTTGCACAGCACTAGATCCGCGTGGCAGCTCATTGACCGATCACGCAGAAGCGGCTCGACAAATCAACGGACCTGGCCAATTCCGCGATGAAGGACTGGCTGCTGAAAAACGTCGTAAACGGACTGGCATTCTCACCAAGATGTTCCCCGGAATGCAGCAGCGCAAAGACGTGGAGAAAGCGCGCGCTGAATACACTGCGGGTGAAACGCTGTTTAACCAAGCGACTGCGCTCCAAGGAGAGGAACGCCGCGATGCCTTTCGAGCTGCTGCGGAAAAGTTCAAAGCAGCAGCCAAAAACTGGCCCGATTCATCCTTTCAACAAGATGCTTTGATGATGAAAGGCGAGAGTTTCTTCTTTGCCGAAGACTATTATAAATCGGAGCAAGCGTACGCTGAGTTGACTAAGAACTATCCTCGACATCCCTATGTCGATCGCGTCGATGCACGCCGCTTCGAAATTGCCGACTATTGGTTGAAACATGACGCTGTAGAACACAAGCCGTTTGTAGTTGTTAATTTATCCGATAACAAGCTTCCTCTGAACGATACTCGAGGGCATGGTAAACGGGTCTTGGAAAAAATTCGGCTCGACAACCCGATCGGAAAAGCGTCCGATGACGCCACCATGCGATTGGCTGTGGCGGCGTTTGAACGCGAAGATTACGAGACTGCCGCCGATACGTTCGCCGATCTGCGCATTACCTATCCCGACAGCGAACACCAGTTCGATGCTCAGTTTCTCGAGCTACAAAGCTTGCTGCTTTCCTATCGCGGACCAAAATACGCCAGCGTTCCGCTCACCGAAGCGGAAAAGCGAGTGAAGCAGATTCTGCGTCAATTTCCGAAAGAGTCACTAGAACAAAGCGAAGAATTGAACTTGGCTTATAGCAAGATCCGTTATTTGCTCGCCGAACGCCATTGGGAACAAGCAGATTTCCGTGAAAAGCGGCAAGAATGGGGATCAGCCCGTTATTATTTGAAAATACTCGTCGACGATTTCTCAGATACAGATTTTGCTGAACCTGCAAAAGAAAAACTGGCTTCAATCGCTGAAAACCCCGATGATCCACCTCAGTATTTAGCACCTTTAGCCAAGCTCTTTCCCGAACGCGGCGCCGAACGCCCGTGGTTGCAGAACACTGGACAAACAAGGTGACAGTTTGTCGCTCAGCGATTCGCGTTTCAATAGCGTCAGTTTTCATCGCGTGCGAGGATCCTGCATGCAGACGAAGCATCAGCCGTATGCACCGAAACCCACGTATTGTTGGGACCGAAATGCGAGCATGCCTGATTGCGTAGATCCGCCGTGCCGGTCGAGCATTGCACCAACGCGAGCAGTATTCAAGAGTATGTCAGTTGGCATACACCGCTCCGCAAACTCAATCAGCGGAAGAGCACGAGACTCACGGTGCGGTGGAATTTTCTCTTCGACGATTTTCCTTGCATCAATTCTCGGCCTTTCTCTATGCTGCGGCTGCGCGTCTTACCAACGGGGTAGCGGCAGTTTGTTCCGTCAAGATATCCAAACCATTTACGTACCTATTGTACGCAATGATGGTTGGCGGCCTTTGCTGGGACAACAGGTTACTGAAGCATTACAGAAGGCAATCCAAATGCGCACGCCTTACCGCTTGGTTGGAAGCCCGTCTGCGGACAGCACTTTAACTTGCCGTATTCTCAATGACACCAAGCGAACGTTGACTGAAACCACAACCGACGAACCGCGAGCTCTCGAAACGACGTTGACCGTCGAATTAACTTGGGTAGATCGGCGCGGAAACTTGTTGATGGAAAACCGCTTTCTGCCACCTGGGGAAGTTGCCTTTCTATTTAATCAAGCCACCGATTTTGTGCCCGAAGGGGGCCAGAGTATTACCACGGCACACCAGCGAGCGGCAGAACGCTTGGCAGATGAAATCGTTAACCAAATGGAAATGCGTTGGTGAATACTTCATTTTCGAATTCCCTTGAGAACCAGTTATCGGCTAAGCGCGCAACCGTTGACTGGTCCCAGCTTGATACAGCCGGTCGAATTCGCTTTGTCGAGCTAGAGGGCTTCGTGGTCATACCGAACCTGTTCTCAGCCACCGAGCTGGATCAAATGCGAACTGAATTGGAAAGGTTGCCAACAACGGCTGTCGACTACAGCGAGAACCAACGTGGCCACTCCAATATACAATGGACGGATTCACCAACATGCATCCGAGCAATTGTACAGCCCGAGATCATGAGTTTTCTCAGTCGGCTTTTTGGTGACGACATTATCTGTACGTCTTGTGCCTATGCGCTGTCACGTCCTGGTCATCCGGGAATCGCCATTCATACCGATGCCCAACCCTACGGATCGCAGATTTTTGGTTTACAATCGAGTTCGCCGTGCTTAGTTCGCGTCCTACATTACTTGGATGACCTAACTCCGCTGTGTAGTCCTTTTAAAGTCGTCCCTCGCTCACATCTATCATTGCATCGCGACGCCAATCCCTATAACCGATACCTTTCCCATCCCGATGAACTCATGATTACTTGTCCGGCTGGATCCTCAGTAATCATCAACCAACGCGTCTTTCACGCAAATTACCCCAATTACAGCCAATGTGATCGGCGCATGCTGGCGATCGGCTATCGCCCCGCTTGGGCCGGGCCCATCGGCGAGGTCCCAGATTACGAACCCCAGCGAGTTGCCGCACTGCCCGCCGATATTCAGCCTCTCTTTTCAAGTCTGAATACTCGGAAAATCAGCTTTGATCTTCCCAACCGTCCCGACGATCTTTCCTGCAGCGCGCCTGGTATCAGCCCTTGCCGTTGGGATTCTCGAGATTTGCCGGCTGTCAACTAACTAATTCGCCCATCTTCTGCGATCTCTCAAATCACCAGCCAGCTCTGGAAAAAACTTTTTTTGCGTAAGTTCTGGCCGATTCGAACCCTACGTCACTCGGCGATCAGTCTACACAAGTTTTTCGGGAGTAGTTTAGTTGACTTGTTGCCTCCGATGGGTATTCTTGGGGCTCAGTGGGAACAAATGGTGACGAGTGGTGAACAATGTTACTGACTGGAAGCTACCGTCGCAGTTTGGATGAAAAAGGGAGACTTGCCCTTCCCAAGCAACTGCGAGATGTGTTGGGATTTCCGGAGAAAAGCAGCTTGTTCATCACGCCGGGTACTGACCAGTCGCTGGCGATTTACACTGAGGAGGTTTTAGAACAACTTGGCGAGACGCTGGCCGAAAACGGCCCAGTTACGATGGAGAACCGAGCATTCAGTCGACTGTTCTACGCGCAGGCTCAACCAGCCGAGATCGATCGACAGGGGAGGCTGCGTATCCCTCCTGAACTCGCCAAAATATCGAAATTAAAGTCAGATGTCGTGGTTTTGGGAGTGAGAAATCACTTAGAGATTTGGGATCATTTGGCCTGGGAGCAGTTTCTGGAACAGACTCAACCGCAGTATGATCAATTAGCGGTGCGAGCCCTTACACGAA
>CAZVBC010000044.1:0-3264 GCA_964625155.1 uncultured Pirellulaceae bacterium | reverse complement strand
GCCTGCGGATGCAAACCAGCCATAACCGTCGGCGACAAGGTAAGTACTTTGCTTTGCTGAGATAGAATTGAACGGATACAACGGAAATGTGTGAAGCCCCGGTTCAGCTCACGGCCACAGGCTGAACAGCCACAGCGGGATTGCGAATCGTCGCAACTCCCGTGGGTTTCACCATCCTGATCGCGCAGGGAATGCGTGTTCAGGTGTGATTGCACTCGACGGCCTCTTAGCTCTAGTCCAGTTGAGTGCCCGCTGCGGCCAGACAAGGTACACGGACGTACCTTGGTCTCGGCGGATGCTGCGGTATCGGCGGAAACAGGTACCTTCACCTCCGTTGCCTCGATTGGACGTTAGTCGACAATTTAGGTGAACGAGTGAGGTGATACAAAAAAGGGTATCAGCATTTCTGCGATACCCTTTTCGAGAATTCAGCAAAGCTCAATTGATCGTTAGACCATTTCTTTGAGCTTCTTCAATGCTCGCACTTTGACCTTTACCGAAGCTGGCTTGGGAGCAGCCCAGACCATTTCTCCGGTTGCAGGATTGCGGACTTCGCGCTTTGGCAAGGCTGGCTTATTCACAGCCTCAATCTTGCAGAGGTTAGGAATCTGGAAAGCCCCAGGTCCCTTCTTGCCGATTGCTTTGCCAATTTCTTCCTGCAGTGCATCAAACACTGTACCTACCTGTTTGCGAGTAAGACCTGTCTTTTCAGCAATACTGTTAAAAACTTCGGTCTTCGACGGAGCCTTCTTCTTGGCTGCTGCGGCTTTCGCCATGCTTTCAATCCCTTTCCATTTAGAAACGTGCAATCAGGGGAGACACACCAAACGTCGCCATGGGCACAATTAAAGAGCCTAGTTACCAAATTTCAACCCGGAGCGAAGCCCAAAAAAGCGGAAAAAGGCTGAGATTTTCACGATTTTTCCATTTTGGGGCTAAAACTCGGTAACTTAAGGGCTAAAACTTCGGCGCAATGCTTCACATGGCCCCCAAAACGCGGTCGATCGATGCAGCCGCATCGTCCGATGAACTGGTCAACGAATCGACCAAGTCGTTTGACAATTTAAGATTCAGTTTTGATGAAACTTGAGACATCGCTGAATCAACAGATTCAGCGTCCAAAGCTTCGTGGTTGCCGGATGGTCCATTGAGCGATCGACTTGCCGAACCCAACAACTGCCGGATGGACTGGGTGGGGGAAAGTATGGACACCGGAACCACGGAGCTCACAGGCTGACTGGAGAGCCCTGCCCCAGTTACTTGCGGATGAGTATCTTGTGCTAACATTGGGCTGTCGCTTGGTCCTTCCCCTTCACCGGCTGGCTGAGTCGAACTGGTTGACGTCACCGGTTGAAAGCCGACTTGTGATGCACTGCCCGCCACTCGCAGTAAACGCAACCCAGATTCCTGACCATGTTGAGTTACTCGGGATGTCGTGCCGCCAATAGGCAACGTAGCTCGCACATTTTGGTTCGATGCATTAACGGCATTTAGGGTCAAAGAATCACCCGCCGCATTCAGTTGTGCAGTCAAATTCCGAAAGCCTGACCAATCGCCCCGCGGTGCCAGCCATTGTTGATTTCCGCCAAGGGGTACAGCAACAGTCAGATTGTTTCGAGCTGCTGAGCCTAGAAAGTCGCGAATCCCGAAATACTTGGGTCGCAAACCGCCAACCTGCGAGCGATTGCTGAGGTTATCGCCATCTGTGAAGGCCGAGACGATCTGCACCGTCTGGGCCGAGTCGTGTAGGAACGGTAATGGGTCGCGATTGATCGTGTACGATCCGGGAGGCAAATCTGCGTACGCAAAAGTTCCATCCGAATTTGCAGTTGTCGTGCGGGTTACTGCATTGCCCAGATAATCCGTGCCCGATAAATCTAACTCGACTCCGCCAAGTTGGAACTCTAAGGCTGATCCGGCAATAAATTGACCACCAATATCCCGAGGAGTAAAGTTGTTCACCTTCAAGGTAACTGTAGCCGCATCTGTCAATGTCGTACCATCGCTCACGGTATAGGTAAAGCTAACTGTACCTTCAAAAGTGTTGCTTGGACCAGAATACAGAATCGACTTTCCGTCCGTAGCGATGGTAACCGTCCCAGTTCCGCTAGCTGGCTGGGTCAGGGCTGTGATGGTCAGGTTTTCGCCAGCATCAACCGAGCGATCGTTTGCCAAGACATTTAAAGATTGAGAGCTGTTTGACGACAACAGGCTTAGGCTGTCGTCGTTCGCTTCGGGTGGATCATTTACTGCCGTAACTGTAAAGGTTACGGTGCCGGTGGTCGTTGCTCCACCACTGTCGCGCAGTGTATAGGTCACTTTCTCTTGTCCGGCGAAATTTGCACCAGGGCGATAAATCAATTGCTTGCTGTCGCTGGAGATCGATAACGCACTTCCATTAGTCGACGTACCCACTGCAGATATACTGAGCGTTTCTGCTGGATTATCTGTCGTGTCATTCGCCAACACGTTAAAATTGGCAGGGACAGCATCTTCAACGACGGTGAATTCATCGTTTCCTGCCACAGGAGGCGGATTCGCAACAGCGACATTGACCGACACAGTACCGGTGGCGGATCCTCCACGACCGTCAGAGAGAGTGTATGTAAATGTCTCCGTGCCTTTGAAATTCAACTTGGGAGAATAGAGAATATTCAAGCCGCTGGAACCCAGTTGGATTCCACCTTCCGCTGAACCGGTACTCACTGAGGATACCGTCAAAGTTTCCCCAGTATCGACGCCAGAATTGTCGTTGAGCAATACCTGCAAGACGTTGGCTGTAGAATTCTCGGCGACCGTAAATACGTCGTTGGTGGCAACGGGTGGATCGTTGACATCAGTGATTTGAACGGTCACAGTTCCGGTCAGTTCGACGCCATTTTGGTTGCGAGCAGTATAAGTAAACGATTCCGCTCCGTTAAAATTGGCTTTAGAAGTGTACGAGAGAGTTGTTCCGCCGGGAGCGATTGAGACGGTACCGCCGCCACTAGGTGTGCCGACTGCCGAGACCGTTAAAGTAACTCCATTAGAAGTCGTATCGTTGGTCAAGACGCTCAAAGTGCGAACGCCTGAATCCTCGTCAAAATTAAAAACGTCGTTAACAACTTGGAAATTGGCTCCAACGACCAAGTTGTTAGAACCGAATGTCACACGCGAAAAAGGAACCGCTGACGTCTCGTCGAACAGCAAAATGTCGTTGCCAAACACATCGGGGGCGTCTGTGCGCAGATTCGGATTACCAGAAGCCTTAGCAGTAAACGTAAT
>CAZVBC010000043.1:0-26996 GCA_964625155.1 uncultured Pirellulaceae bacterium | reverse complement strand
TCCTTCTCCTCCCGCGCCAGGTCCTCCTGGTCCGCCTGGTCCTCGCCCGCCACCAAATCCAGCGAACAATTCTCGCTGAGCCTCCCGAATCGCTTCGTATCCTTCGTCGCTCAGTCCAATTTCCTTACGAACTTCTTCCATGCGCAACTCGCCGGCTAGAGCCATCGCACCTTGCCCCATGAATCCACCGAACCCGCCGCCGAATCCGCCGAATCCACCAAAGAAACCACCGGGACCGCCGCCAGGTCCTCCACGTCCAGGACCACCTCGTCCACCACCTTCACCGCCACCTCCAGGACCTCGTCGCATGTTTTCAGGCAAAGCTTCTTGCATCTTCTTGCCTTGAGCTTCAGCAATTTTCCGGAGTTCGTCAGACAACGATTTCTTTTGATCGTCGGACAAATTGATTTTTTTTGCTACCAGATCATTGAGGACCCCCTGAGCACCACGATTTTGAACATGCAGTCCCAACAAACGATCCATTCCTTTGGGTTCGAGAACTTCATCAAGAATCCCAAGCAGCTTTTCATTGACTTCAGCCACTTTGGCCGGATCGGGTGGCTGGAATCCACCACGACCTTGTCCGGGTTGGTCTTGGCCAAGTGCAACCGTACTTAACAAGCAAGCCAAGAATAATTGGCTGCCGATCCCCAAAAAGCGTGTTCTCATAAAGATTCTCCTGAGCTTCAGTTAGTGGACTACGGCATTTGGCCCCACTGCCAATTAATGCAATAGACGTCCAAGGAAAAGAGTGATTGCCAACTCGTCGCAGAGTCCGGTTTGCGTGAGAATACACCAACCGACCTGGACGGACAGTTTATAAAACCGTTGCTGAGTGAAAAAGTTCCGATTCGACAGTGTTATCCCATTTTTCGACACATTAATCAAATGACTGTCAGGCGAGTCCTGCATCTGTGAGACCTGCGATGAGCATTACGAGAAGCCATCCCGATTTGCCCAATACGCGCCTGTTCACGCCTGTTCAGTATGTAGCAGGCATCGGACCCTTGCGGGCTCAGTTGCTCGCCCGGTTAGGAATTCATCGAGCGGTCGACCTAATCTATTTCTTCCCAAGGACTTACGAGCCCGTCGCTGCCTTGCGATCGGCTGCACAGTTCGCCGAAAACGAACGTGTCAGCTTTGTCGGCACAATTCGAGAGCTCGATCAACGAGTGACACAATCGGGCAAGCACATGTTGGGGGCGGTGGCTGAAATTGACGGGGGCGGTTTCACTCGCTTGTTATGGTACAACCAACCCTTTCGTATCAACGAATTGAAAATTGGTCAGCGAATCGTTGCCACCGGAACTCTCAGATCAACCGTATTAAATTGGGAGATGGTTCAGCCCCAACTGGTATTGCTGGGTGACGACGAACTGCCAGAATCCCAAAAGCCGCTCCCAATTTATCCGCTAACGGAAGGGCTGCGACAATCGACTGTACGCAAAATGATCGCAGAAGCAATTCCGACGTTGCTCAGCGATGTCGAAGAGGTCTTGCCCACCGAGGTCTGTGAGCAACTCGACCTGCTCCCTATCCAAGACGCTCTCAAGCAACTGCACTGGCCAAGCAATTTGCAGAGCGCCGAACAAGCGCGGCGCAGGTTCATTTCCCAGGAACTGTTAGTTTTGCAATTGGCAATTGCCTTACAACGTCAGGCTCGCGACAGCCGCGCTCACGCACCTTGTTGTGAACCGAATATCAAAGTACATGCCAGAATCTTGAATCGCTTGGGATATATATTGACGCGAGATCAAGAACAAGCCATCGCGGAAATCGGCCAAGACATGAGCCGATCTGTTCCGATGAACCGTTTGTTGCAAGGTGATGTTGGTACCGGCAAAACGGTCGTAGCTCAATATGCAATGTTGTTGGGCGTAGCCTATGGCTTCCAAGCGGCACTTATGGTTCCAACTGAAGTCTTAGCTCAGCAACACGAGCGCACTTTGCGACGCAATTTGGCCTCCAGCCGCGTGCGAATTGGGTTACTAACCGGCTCGCTCTCTCGTGCACAACGTCAAACACAACTCGAGCAACTTGCTGCAGGCGAGATCGATTTGGTAATCGGCACTCAAGCTCTATTGTCCGAACATATTGCATTTAAGAACTTAGGTTTGGTTGTGGTGGACGAACAACATCGGTTTGGAGTCGAACAGCGAGCCCGCTTGAAACAAGATGCGGGTTTGCAACCTCATTATCTGGTTTTGAGCGCTACCCCAATTCCCCGTACGATTGCCATGACTGCACTCGGTGATCTGGATGTTTCAGTTATTCGTCAGCGTCCGCCTGGACGTGGCGAAGTAAAAACCTATCTAGGTGACAGCAACTCAAAAGAAAGTTGGTGGCGATTTGTCGACGAACAGATCGCCAAAGGGCGGCAAGCGTATGTCATCGCTCCTCGCGTCAATGACTCTGCCACCGAAGAGATTGAAAGTGTTGAAGGAGTTAGCCAACGTTTGCAGGCCGGTCCTTTTGCGCATCGTAAGCTGGGAGTCTTGCATGGACGGCTCGCAAGTGAGCAGAAAGAATCGGTACTGATGCAGTTTGCTAGTGGCGATCTTGATCTATTAGTGGCCACCACAGTGGTCGAGGTTGGGATCGACGTGCCCAACGCAACCGTGATGACGATTCTCGACGCCGATCGCCTCGGATTAGCTCAACTTCATCAACTGCGCGGCCGTGTTTCGCGAGGTAGCGGCCTCGGTTACGTGTGTGCATTCCCGTCGTTTGGCTCGGACGGCGACGATAACCAAAGGTTAGCGGCATTCGAGAAAACCAATGACGGTTTTGAACTTGCGGAACTCGACCTCCGATTACGCGGTCCGGGCGACCTTATGGGGACTCGTCAGCATGGCTTGCCGCCGTTTCGGATTGCCGATTTATCACGTGATGGAGCCATCGTAGAACAAACTCGCAACATGGCTCGTAAATTGGTAGCGCAATTCCCTGGGCTCAATCACCCTTCGCTACAGAGCCTAAAACGCCAAGTCATGATCCGTTATGGGCATGTATTAGGATTGAGCGACGTCGGCTAGAACCCTCGTATGTTAATTCTTGGCACGCGGTACAGGTTCAACTGAGAATGGTTTAAAGTTTTCGAGCGACGGTAACTTGACGGACACTCCCCCTGCGGGCACTTCTTGCCGCGCCGTCCAAACAATGCCATTAAGAATCAATTTTCTTAGATCAGCATTTTGCCAATTGCGGAAGAAATGTGGCATCACAACCCCCACGCCTCGTCCGCCATCAGTGCGAGCAACTGCCCACGCGACGATTTCCTCATGCGGAGCTTCTGGAGGGAGCATCGAAGTGGCGAGCGGCGTTACTCCTGCGGCCAACCCTGTCTTACCAAAGTAATTTCGAATGTACGGTTCGTCGTGAATTGTAAATGCTTGCCAACCATTCAAGACAGGATGGACGCGATCGGTCGGTACAATCGTCGCACTCGGGTACACTCGTGCAATGGACTGGTGATGTGCACACCTCGTCGCAAAATAACCTCCCATCCAAGTCAGCAGCGGATGGTTGCCGTCAGGCGGAACTTGTTGAGCGTTTAGTCCGGTCGCATAGTGGTAGCACATCAAGCCACAACCACGAGTCATCATCTTGGTTAGGTCAGCCATGATTCGCTCGCCCTCGGGCATTTCGGCAGGTGGAAATCGATCTCCACTAAACACGATCGAAGCGACGTCGTTTAGAGAATTAGCGTCCTGTGGCCACTGCGAAATAATGTCAACTCGAATACCTTTGACGTTTTCAGCGTTTTCCAGGCAATATTTTATCACCCTGGCACCAGCCTCAACTTCATGCGTGCCAGGTGGATGATTGCTCGGACCAACCAAGACCACTATTCGCGCCGCTGCATCTCCAGCCCAACAAACTTCCTTGTTTCCCGTCACAGAACTGAAAACCAAGCACATACATGCGGCCAACCAATGATATTGCATGGTGCGATATTGCATGGTGTCGACCTTTCGAAAATTGGCTACGAATTGCGCATCAACACGAGAATTCCTGACGGAGTCCGTGCCATCAGCAAATGCTTGTGCCGCCCGTCCAACCATAGCTTGAACTGCGTCCCTGGAGCTGCAACATCAAAAAAGGGTGGTGTGCGTGATGCCTCCAGAATCAACGGCATCAAATGAGTTCGTGGATGATTTCAGCTTCTTCCATCAAGCGCTGTGGCCGTCCTCTGGGATCTTCGATGGTCAAGTTTAAGGCGTCGATCCCAAGGTTGTGATATAAAGTTGCAAAAACATCTTGGTAGCTGACGGGGCGCGACGTGGCTATGCTAGCAGTGCGATCGGTACTGCCAATAACCTGTCCCACTCGCATGCCACCACCCGCCATGATTGCTGGCCCCACTTGCGGCCAATGATCCCGCCCACCATTCTTGAGATTAACGCGTGGCGTTCGACCAAATTCACCCCATGCAATAATAGTGACGTCGTCTAACATACCACGTTCTTGCAAGTCTTCGACCAGTGCGGTCAAGCCATGATCGACCAACGGAAGCAAATGCTTGAGTCGTGGAAAGTTGAGCGAGTGAGTGTCGAAGTCGCTGATAGAAATGCTGACGCACCGCACACCTGCTTCGATCAAGCGGCGTGCTAACAGAAACTTGCGAGCCGATAATGGGCTCTCGCTGGTTGTCGACTGGTAAGCGTCGGCATTGCCCTGCGGGCTAAACTTGGCCAAAACTCGCGGATCTTCCCGTTCCAGGTCCAGTGCGTCCGCCAACCGTCCCGAAGTCAGAATCCCCAACGCCTGCTGCGTGAATTGGTCGATGGCGTTCATCATTCCGCTCCCATCAAGTTCACGACGAACCTGATCTAGGGACGAAAGCAGTTGAGTTCTACCACCGAGTCTCCCCAGGTTCAGATCTGCGTTCAGCTCAAGTGAAACTTCGTGGCGTTCGCCAAGTGCGGCGAGTTCCTTCTTCATACCTTCTTCAAGAATCCGTTCAAACATATGTGAAATGTCGGGCCGAAATGGTTGGAAAGTTGGCCCCAAAAATCCTGGCCTGGCACTGTTACGTACCTGCGGCCTCCCTTGCATCAAATCAACAAAACTAGGCGCCTGGTCTTTAGGCGAACCCATCAACTTGGCGATAACAGAACCCATCGCGGGTCTGCCACCGATCGCTTTGAGGTCCTTTTCAGGAAATCCAGATTGGCATTGAAATGCGTCGTGCCTGCCATCCGAGCCCACGAGAGAGCGAATAAACGCGAACTTGTCGGCCATTGCGGCCATCCGAGGCATCAGTTCGCAAATCTGAAAACCGGGGATCTTCGTCGCAATACCTTGAAACTCACCCCGTATTTCTTCCGGTGCTCCTGGCTTCAGATCGATCATGTCCATTTGTGGCGGCCCGCCATCCAAATGCACGTTGATGACAGCCTTGTTCGAGGACGAAATCCCAGCGGCAGCTTCGAACTGCAAGAGGCTGGCTAATCCCATAAACCCAAAGCCACCTACACCAGCCTTAATCAAAGCTCGACGATTGTGGTCGCGCAAAGAATTGCGAGCAGCGCTGTCAAAAACGGATAGCATTATTCCACTCCCAGACATTGTTATTCCCTGAGGAAGACTAACCTACACAATCCTCAGCCAAGCTGCAAACAAAAAGGGTGGCCACTCCGCCAGCCACATTCGGTTCCGCGTGATTGTGCAAGCCGGAACTGCAATGGTGCGAGTCGCTTAAACTATTACTACGTTAGCCAACATCGCCGATATCTCATCGAACTTTTAGGCTGGCGTGCTCCATGCCCAAAACACTTCGCAGCCAAGCTACGAGCAGTTTTTTTTCTGCTACGGCTCGCCAAACGTAAACCGCCTACGCCTTGCTTTATCGCAATTGTAAATTCTGTCCAAGATCAACGTTTCCTAATTCGACAGCGCCACTGCTGGTCAAGGTGGAGGCTCGCATGCACGGAATCTGCGCACGCGCGTCCCGATGGGCATGTGGTTGAACGATTTGGATACTACGACTTAGTTCTTACTTCAATAATCGAACCGGCACTGTCGGCACTGTCCACCTAAGGTGGTGTTGCTAGGCGGTAGTTTAATACCCGACTGGTCCCAATTTGCTCGCACCTCAACCACAGTTCATTGAACTTCGATTCGGTTGGTAGGGCAACCCAGAATTCGCGGACCGTTCTGCCCGGATTGGCTTGCGAGATTTGAAATCGCTGGTACGGTCGGGAAGGTGGAAAGAGCTTGCAATCAAAACTGATGGGTTGGGTACCATGATTCTGTAACTCCAGCCTCAATATTGTGCGGCCATCTTCTTGGCGTAGGACGAGCCAATCCATTTGTACATCGCCCAGCCCCAACGTGAGGTTGCGATACATGCTGAACTGGTACCTACGGTCTGCTGTAATGTCAAAATCAAAACGGATGGTATGCAAACCAGCCGAGGCATTTGAATTCAGCACGATGGGCATGTCGAAATCTTTTGGGCCATCGGCATGGAGTTGAATGGTCAAAGGAGGACTGTTGGCTTGTATGAGCGCAGGTGCAATGGCTCGCACCTTGCCATGGATTGCTTGGCCAAAAGTATTAGTCAGCGCTAAGTTCAGCGTTTTCTTGTGATCAACAGAACTATCAAGGTTCTTGGTTTTGAGTTGAAACGCTTGGCCCCATTCAGCCACCGGGATACTGATGCCTGAAAGTACCAGCGGCCAAGGTCCAACGTCAATTTCTTGTTCCAATCGATTACCTGCGTCGCGATGTGTTAAGACTTCGACCGCGCGGCCCCAAATGTCACTTCCCTCGACTTTGTCACCAAGATACAAGCGTTCCTTGGTTAAGCGATCATTCCAAACGATCATGACACCTTGTTCGCCATTGCGGAACACATGATTGGTGCTTTGACTGGGCATATCAATCGAACCGATAGGAACGGCCCCGCCGATGTTTACAGCCATGGTACGCCAGGGAATAAGTAGCTCTGCAGCAGATCCATCGGGATTATAAATTCCAATCTGCCTGTCGAGCGGGTGGGTTAGGAAACACGCCTCGATGCCCAAGTGTTTGGCGGCAATCATTCTCTCACACAGATCTCGAACTCGGTCCAAACTCGAGTATTTGTCGCGCGGAAGAGGATCGAGAGTGCCCCACCGCGCATGTTTGAGCGCGGGTTTGTTTACGAAATAGCTGGCCATCTCGCTAGCGGTGAGATCGGGTTGTACGGTGAATTGTGTGGCTTGCCAACCCAATTCCGGTTCATTGGGAAGGGCTTGGGTCCACCGCCATGGAATCGCTAAACTGAGTTCTTCTTGACTGTAGGATTGAATTCGCGTGCGCAGGTCCGCGACGTCTTTGTTCGCGGTAATTCGACCGGCAAAGCCGACATCGTGATCGTCTCCAATTTGAAACCATCCCAGTTTCATCGACATGCGTAGGATGATGGGTTCTAGTTCGGTTTCCCAGTTCGTATTCGGCTGGAAATAATTTGCCATCAACGACGAAGAGGACGTAATGACTCCCGGTATAGCGGAGGCTCCCGGTAGGGTGGACTTTGGCTTGTCGATTTTGCCGATAGATTTCACGTTCATCGAATGCAATCGTTCGACGAGCCAGGAGAGCTGATCGGCTTGCGCCGTCTGGCTGTTATCAAACCATACATGGAACTTCGCCCAATTTGCACCGCACAGTTGCAACAGTTGTGGAACGTGACTTGGCACAAACTCGGCTGTAAAGTGCGGAAACGATAATCCGTAGGGATTGCCCGCCGGCACACCTGTATTTTCAAAAACAGCCAATGAAATCTCGCGTGTGCGCAAGCGGCGCGAGGCTTCACCCAAGTCGACGCGAACACGATAAAAGCCAGCGAGTGGAACTGACAACTTCCATATCGCCGTTCCATCGCTCAATTGCTCCGCTCCACTGTTCGACATCGTCGGCGGTTGGGTTCGAGACTTGCTGACATAGTGTGGTGCGTTCGAATCCTTGCGAGGAACCGACTTAACAACGTTGTTCGTCGACTCCTGACCGATCGGGTTGATTTTGAGTTGCACCAACTCTTCGTTGATGAGAACTCCGGCATGATCCACCAATTGAAAGCGCACTTGATTATCTTCGGACTGCAACCCGGAAGCATGGCAGGAGATTTCTACAGGAGCATTGGGGGAAATCACGTGGTGAGGAGCCTTGCAAGCCAGCGTTAGGCGAGGAATTCGCACCAGATGTAAAGAGTCAAAGCGTGCTATGCCGGTAATTTGTCGTGTATTTTGGGGTTCGATTTTGATGACGATTTGGCCATACTTCAGGTTCGGCAGTTGCACATCGTACATGCGAGTGGAAACAAATCTCCAGGGAACTGTGCCACTGATCTCTGGAGCCACTTCTGTGCGAATAGGGGCGCGTTGGTCGTCGAGCAACGCCAGTTCAAACCATGCTCGATAGCCATCCAGTTTATCGCAGGCAACCTCACCCTCGATGCTGTAACCAAATCGTGGATCGAGTTCGAACAACGGACTGACCAATTCGGCCATTCCTCCGTCCATGCGAATTTCAAGACAACTATCGTTTTGCTTGATGCGATCGAACAAATTAGCCAATGGCTCGGGTAGTGATTCTATGGTTTGGGGTAGCGTAAGTTGACGCTGTTCGGCCGCTGTCCAGATTCGGGCAAGCGTGAGCTGGGCTTCTGCCAACTCGGCTCTTTGTGCAATATCTCGTGGCACGATGCGCATGGGTATATATTGCGGGTAATCTCGCCCGATTTGCCTGCGCCATCCATCAGGCCACTGGTCAGAGTTGCGATCGTCGTTACGCTGAAACTCCCAGCTTTGGATTCTCTTGGCTTGCAGATCGTTGGCCATCGTGCATGGGAGCGTACCTGTTGCCAGCCAGGCGCAAAAGACGCTCAAATGCCACCAAACGGCACGGTAGCGCATCGGCTTATAAGAATTCTTGACTGGCGAGTCCGATAAGAACTCGGATAACGTCTGCATAGTTTGATTAGTTACGCAACGAGGAAACATTGTGGCGCAAGTGAGAATTGGTATACAGTTGGAATCTTTGCGGATGCCCTTCAAGCAAGCTTTGCATACGGCGGCGCGACTGGGAGCCTCAGGCGTGGAAATCGACGCACGAACTGGCTTGCGCCCACAAGAATTGTCGGATACTGGTCGTAGGCAGCTACGGAAAATGCTGGATGATCTGAATCTGCGGGTCGCAGCGGTTAGGTTCTATACGCGTCGTGGATATGATGTGGCTGCAGATCTCGATAAACGCATGGAGGCTACCAAGCTCGCGATGCGTTTTGCGTATAACTTGGGGGCTGCGGTGGTCGTCAATCAAGTAGGCGTCATCCCTGCGGACCCTAACGATCCTACCGCCGACCAGCTTCGAACCTGTTTGAGTGATTTAGCTAGCTATGGTCAACATGTCGGTGCAGTATTGGCCGCTGAGACAGGCGCGGAGCCCGGTGAGCGTTTGGCGGACTTTCTCAGCAGTCTGCAACAGCCAACTTTGGGAATCACATTCAATCCTGCCAACTTGATTCTCAATGGTTTTTCGGTCGACGAAGCTCTAATAAAATGCAGCCCTATGGTATGGCATGTGTATGCGAAAGATGCTGTGCGTGATCTGGCGCGCAGGCGGGGTATCGAAGTGGCTCTAGGGCAAGGGTCCGCAGAATTTCCGGAAATCATCGGGCGCCTGGAAGAACGCCAATACTCAGGATGGTTTATCGTCGATCGCGACCACTGTGCCGATCCGGTCGCTGAGGTCGGGTACGCTGTGCAGTATCTTAAGAACCTATGACAGTTTGACGTTTTTTGAATCGCGGATTTCCAAAAACGAGATTATTCTCGCTCAATGACACTCAATTACCGCTCCGATGCGGCTGTCAAATCTGACGATTTTCTACCACTGCATCGTGCGAACAAAAGTAGCCCTGTCCGACTAAGAATACTTGGCACGAGAAACCGATCGTATTACTTTATTGTCAGTCGTTCAAATGCGCAAAGAGTTGCCTTCCAAGGAAATGTGGGCAAGCTTCGGCAGTTTAGCCACCGAATTTTCTCTTGGATTGTACAAGCTTGGTGTTCCTTTCAATATCAGGTGATACATGCTCCGAATTTTGGGATCGCCGAAAAAACTTTGCCAGGGAGTTACTCGTCGCGATTCGATGCGCGTTGGCGGACTAGGGTTGGCCGGACTTGGGCTGGCAGACGTTCTGAAATTGCAAGAGGCCAGCGCATCCCAAAGCACATTGCGCCCAAACTCGTTTGGCAAAGCCAAGTCGGTCATTCTCATGCACTTATATGGCGCACCCAGCCAATTAGAATGGTGCGACCCGAAACCTAATGCCCCACTGGAGATTCGCGGGGAATTGGGAAGTATTCCCTCAAGTTTACCGGGCTGCGGGGTTTGTGAGTTGCTGCCGAATCACGCTAAGGTAATGGATCGTTGTACCGTGTTGCGTTCGATGACACATCCATATCCGTTACACGGCGTGGCTTTTGCCTTGACGGGAGTTGCGGCGATCGACGTCGCAATGGAATTGGCTCCGCGCGATCCTCGGCACTGGCCTTTTTTTGGTTCCGCCGTCGAATATGTAGAGAGTCGCAATCGGAATGAACCACCACCGATTCCTCAAAATATTGCCATGCCGTTTCGTTTCAGCAGTCGGCGAGTCGGAGAGGTTCCCAGGGCCGGACCTTATGCTGCGTTTTTGGGAAGCCAATTCGATCCTGTCTGGACGGACTACGTAGGGCAAGCGACCAAAGGGCATCGCAAGACGCTGCGCGACATGGTGTTCGATGATCACGATCCTTATATGGGGCTCGCTGACGACGCATACTTTACGGTCCCTTCGGCGCAGCTTGCTACGAGTGAACTGACGGTCAACCGTTTGTCAGCGCGGCGCAGTGTCTTGCAACAATTGAACGATGCACAGCCTCAACTGAGCAAATCTCTGGCGGCGACGAGTTTAGAAAAGCACCAAATTTCCGCGTTTGCATTGCTGGAATCAAACAAATTAGCAACGGCGCTCGACATTCGTCGAGAATCACCCTCGGTACGCCAGTTATATGGTCATACGCTGTTTGGCCAGTCCTGTTTAGCGGCTCGGCGATTGGTTGAAGCGGGGGTGCGTGTAGTTTCCATATTTTGGGACGAATTTGGACTAGCTGGCATGGGCTGGGACACGCATTGGAATCATTATCCGCGCATGCGCAACGAATTGTGTCCGGGATTGGATATGGGTTGGTATGGCCTGATTACTGATTTGGACCAGCGCGGATTGCTTGACGACACTTTAGTGGTTTGTACAAGTGAACATGGGCGAACTCCCAAGATCAACAAAGCCCAAGGTGGAGGTCGAGATCACTGGTCCAATGTATACACGTCGCTGATGGCAGGCGGAGGAACCGCGCGAGGGCACATCGTTGGTGCCTCAGATGGAAAGGGAGCCGAAGTTGCCGAACGTCCCATCAGCCCCAAGGATTTGTTGGCTACGATGTACCATTTGATGGGTATCGACCACGAGATGACGATCCCCGATCGCCAGGGAAGGCAGCTACCGCTGGTGGATGGTCGGGTCATCACCGAAGCGCTCGCCTAGTTCCTGCTGGCCAACTTCTTGTCGGCTTCAGCCTGATCGCGGGCGAGTTCATCCCAGAACGAAACGTACTTGGAATGGTGCTTGATGTAACTGGGATCAAACACGGCCCGGCGCAGCTCTTCGCGCTGTTCAACGAACTTATTCAAGTCCTTAGGTTCGTCGGGATGAAAAATGGGACAGGGGCGATCATAGACGACCGTAGCACCGTTTTTGCCGTCATCGTGAAATTGAGACAGACCAATTACGCGATTGGCGACATAAATCGCTTCGTTTAATTCATGCGTCACGATCAGAATGGTGTATTCTGGAGTTCTTCCCTCGCGAATAGCAAGCAAATTCTCTTGGTAGAATCGCAATAGCATCGTTTGCAAACTTTCGCGAGTCGCCTCATCAAGCGCTCCAAATGGTTCGTCGAGCAGCAAGATCTTGGGTTTGAGAATCAGAGCCTGAGCGATGGCGACCCTCTGACGCATGCCTCCTGATAACTCATGTGGATAATGACCACATGCAGCGCCCAAGCCAACTTCCTTCAAGTAGTCGCGAGCTTGTGCAAAGTGCTGTTTGCGCAAGGCCAGCCATTTTGGAAACATGAAAAAGCGGAATGGCAGCGAGGTGGAATCCAACTTCAAACCAAACGCGACGTTGCCCTCGGCAGTCAGAAAGTCGTACAGACTATAGTTCTGGTAAACGATTCCCACGTGGCGCGTTGGCGACTGGATTCGTTCGCCATCGGCATAGATCTCGCCTGCGCTCGGAGGATGCGTACCGAGAATTGCTTTGAGCAGAGTGCTTTTGCCACAGCCGCTTGGACCGACCAAGCCGACAATTTGGCCCGCTTCAATGCGAATGTTCACGTTATTGAGTATGCGTTTACTGCCATACCAGTGCGAAACACCGCGCACATCGAGAGCAACATGCGGCTTATTTGACGATTCCGGCTGTAAACTCATGGTAACTCGCGTAGGTTTCTGTCACCCAAATAACAATCAATCTCGGGTGTTGGTGCTGGTTCATTGCATAGTATCGCGAGGATGCCTTCGCTTCGCAACCGAACCAGCACCATTTGTTATCAAAGTCAGGAGGCTGCGCAGTGTATAGACATCAACTTGTAGGTATCTTACGATGCACAGCACCTAGAGCAAATTACACTGCGGAAGTCGCACGCGGCACAGGTCGCTGGCTGATCGCGCCGCCTACTATCTTATGTGATATTCGTGCAGCGAGCGTACCGTTTGAAAGCAGATGGGAGAAGACAGACATTGGTTACATTTCACTTCATGCGTTTAGTCTGCCTGCTGCGACCTGAATGGAATTCGTGTCGGCTCCGCTTACTACTCCTTGCCTTGATCGCTTCAGTTGCTGCGGTACCCTTGGTCGCTGAAGATAAAAGTGATCTCGGGGTGGTCGAAGGTAGCGTGACTTACGTGGCGAACCCGCAAAAACCGTGGCGCTTGGGGCGTTACTATATTCGCAATGCCAAGTCCGGCGAGCTTGCTGAAGCAGTGGTGGCGTTATCGCAGCGAGGCCTGGGAAAAACAGATCCTTCGCGCAAACCCATAACCGTGGTCGTCGACCAGAAAGATTTTCAGTTTGTGCCCGAAACAGTGGCAATTCGCGCTGGCGACCAAGTGAAATTCCTCAACAGCGACAACCATCCTCACAACGTAAAAACCACGCATCCAGATCAAGCGTTTAATGTGACGATGCCCGTTGGCAGCCAGCATGTCGAGACCTTTAAGACTGGATCGGGCATCTTACAACCTTACACGATCGACTGCGTTTTTCATTCAGCTATGCGAGCTTGGGTGTTCGTCTTCGATCATCCCTGGTATCAGGTCACAGGAGCGGACGGCAAATTTCGGTTGGAAAATGTACCACCTGGCGAATATCGCTTAGACGCCGTGCATTCTGCGGGACAGTTGCGAACTCGGCAGACGATCAATGTACAACCTGGCAAAACTACGAAGGTCATGATAAAGCTTCAAGCGGCGGGTTGATCGAGTCTTGCGGCCTTATCGCGAGAGTAATTCAGCCGGTTCGTAGGATCTGGCGTTCGACTGACATGCCCAACAGCCTTTAACTTTGCTTTTTCAGCAATTTGCGAATGTTCCCTTCAAGAACGGATTTTCGTTCGTGCGTGGTCAATTGCATTTGAGAAATCAAACGTAATCCTTCGCGAATAAAACCAGGCCCACCTTCGGGATCAAAGGGCATGTCACTTGCAAATAACAGTTTGTCAACTCCAAAAAAATCCTTAGCCGCATTCAACGGAATACTCGAACCGAACGATGCAGTATCGGCCCAGAATTTTCGCATGCCGACAATCGGTGCAAGATCTGTATGGACTAATGCGCGATCGTTAGGATTGCGCAGCTTGTCGAGTTCGATGCCAAACTCAATACGCCCCTCCATCAGCGGCGTCAAGCCTCCAGCATGATGAGTGATAACCACTAACTCCGGCCACTTATCGAATATTCCCGCACATACCAATCGCAACATGGCAGTACTGGTTTCGTACGGCCAGCCAAACGCCCACCAGATATCAAACTTGGACTGCGATTCGTTCGCGTAATCTGCAAATGCCATGGGACGAATTGGGTGTAGCCAGATCGGGACTCCCTTTTCGGCAACGTGTGCGATTATTCCAAGATGTTCTGGAGTATCCAAAGGAACACCAGCGACGTTTGTATACAATTGGATTCCTGCGGCCTTGAGTTGATCTACCGAACGATCGATTTCGTCGTGTGCCGCATCGATGTTATTCATCGGTAATGACGCGACAAAGCCAGGAAATCTCTCTGGAAATCTCTCGACAAGATCAGCCAGCGAGTCGTTACCAATTTGCGCTAATTCGGCCGCCTGATTAGGTCCACAAAGGGCTTCAATCGTAGGGGACGCGAGACTTGGCAGTTGTTGATAGTCTTCAAACTGATCCATGATTGAGAACCTTGTTTCCAACTCAATCATTGCTGGAATTTGGCAAGCCCGTTGATACATCGGGAGTGGACCGCTTGCCAAACGTTCTACAGCTTGTACGAATGGAAGTGGGAAAATATGGCAAAAGACATCAATCGTGGGCATCTAAGATAATCTTTCAACAAGGATTACGGTGACCAACTCACGCCGGTCGTATCATCTGCCCAGCCAACGAGTGAATACGGATGGCATCATAGCAGTGGGCTCATCAAGCGGCACAAATTCTGTGACAAGAGCTGCAGATATCCACGTTCACTCCACTGCTGGCTTGTCAATTCGCGGCATTGTTCCAAGTATGTCAATTGCTGTGCAATTAACTCGCATGTGGTCGACTGGTCGTAAATCAGCAGTGCTACCTCGGCGTTGAGCACAAACGAACGTATATCCATGTTGCTGGATCCAACGAACGACAATTCGTCGTCGATGGTCAAAAGTTTGGTGTGCAAGAACCTAGTCTGATAGAGATGAATGTGTACGTTTGCATCGAGCAGTTCTTCGTAATACGATTTTTGAGCCTGCGCGACCAGGAATTGGTCTTCCACCTCCGACACAATTAAATGTACATCGACCCCACGCATCGCCGCAGTTTGCAGGGCATGTAACAGCGATTCGTCTGGAATGAAATAGGGCGTGGTCATGATGACACGTTTGCGCGCGTTGTGAATCATCAACACGACTAGACGCTGGATACCCAGCGGTGCAGCCGTTGGACCACTGGGCAAAATCTGCGTCGATGTCAGGCCCGCGACATCAGGATCAGGGAATATCTCTGGTAAATCAAGCACCTGTTCAGTTTCCAAATACCAGTCGCCTACAAAGATATATTGCAACTCTAAGACAACCGGACCAGTTACCCGTACCACCAGTTCTTCGTAGGTGATACCCTGCTTGAAAACTGGGCTTACCAAATTTTGCGAGCCCGTATAGCCAATTCGACCGTCGATAACAGCCAGCTTGCAGTGGTTGCGCAAATCTGAGCGAATTTGCAACTGACGCAAAAAGCCTGTCTTAAGGATCTCGATGACTTCCACACTTCCGTGAGAAAGTTGCTCTCGCAAATTAGGTGTGAATCTTCCAGATCCATAAGCATCAACGAGAACTCGACAGGCGACACCGCGTTGGCTGGCTCGAACCAAAGCCGCCACGATTCGCTCCGTCGCGTCGTCGGCTGAAAAAATGTAATACAGCAGATGTACGTGATGTACAGCATTATCGATGTCTGCGGCCAAACGATCTAGGCTGGCTTGATATGCACAAATGGGTTCCACCGCATTGAAGCCAAGAATCGGTAACCTGCCAATATTTTGAGCAAGTTTGACAATCTGATTTAGCTCTGGCCCGAGATCCGGATGCATGATATTTGGGTGCTTCTGCAGCCGCCGAATCGCTGGAGCCAGTTGAGCATCAAGTTCGCTCAAACGCTCGCGTCGCCAACGAGGCATGTCCGGTCGGCCAATTAGCCAGTACAAAAACAGTCCGATCATGGGCTCAAAGAAGATTAATAACAGCCAGCCCTTAGCCGCCTCTGGCGAACGACGCGTGGGAATCCATACTAACATTATCAATCGCAACGCCCGCTCAAACGCGATCAACAAATAGGACCAATTGGGCAAATCGCTAAATTCAAACAGCAGTGTAAGCATTTGACTTTCTGATCGACTGCGAAAGGTCGCTGACTGAATGTATCAAACGACTGCTCTATTCTAAGTGGTGCTCTGCCAGCACAGTGAGCGTTGATAGCCAAGTTAGTAAGATGCTTACTTACCAAGTCGAGCGGCGATTAAAAACTTACTCTAACACCACGTAACACCGGAGTGTTTGCGCACTTCCGCCTAATTATTTTTTACGGTTTCGCGCAAGCTGGCCGGTATGTTTTTCCCCGGCCGCTCGCGTCTGATTCCGTCGCGCCAATTCCGATCAATGCTGGTAGAACTGAGTCGTTACCGCAAAAATCGTTTAACCGCGTGCCCATCGGGCCGTGCGTACAGCTTCAGCCATTACGCTCGGTTGTCGACACGAAATCCGGGGAGCCCACGTGCTAAAGTCGCGAATTGGAAGTGTGGTCCCCTTTTCGACCTCGGTGACTATTCTGATTCCTTGCGTTTCTTGTCACCATCTTCTTTGTCTGCCTCGCGTTCTTTCTTATCGCTTTTGGGAAGACGGTCACCCTCTCTATTTTTGGATTGCTCTTTGTGGGCTTTGCCGCGAGCCGCCTGTGCGTCCTTGTCTTTCGCTCGCTCTGCTTCGTGTAGTTTCTTTGCCAATTCTGCAGTAGTTTTTAGCTTGCGCATTGCATTGCCAAGTTCATCATTCGCATTGACCAACTCCTTTTGCTTGGCAGAGAGGTTTTCCTTTAGTTGTTCGATTGCCAGGTCCTTGGCTTGCAAATCCCGCTGCAGATTGAGTTCTTTTTCGGCGTAAATGCGTTTAGCCTGTTCTTGAGCTCGTTGTATTGCCTGCTGAACTGCGGCTCTTTCCCGCAATACGTTCTCGTCCTGGTTTCTGTCGCGAGCTTCATGAGGAACATCCTCTCGCGACCGACCATCGGTTTCACGTGGCTGCCATCGATCGGCCTCGCGATTACCTTGCTCTGCTCTAGGTCCATTTGGCGGACGAACCCTATCACTCGGACCGAATTCTCCTCTTTGAAACTCGCGGGGGCCAGGTCCAAACCTTCGATCTGGTCCGGGTCTGCCCTCGAAAGCCCGACGATAATCCAACTCATTTTCAGGCCCTCGTGGCGGAGATTGTGGAGGTCTGGGCCCAGCGTCACCGTGGCCACCAGATCCCCGCTCGCGATGTTGGGATTCCATTTGCCGGAGGAGATCTAGAATCTGTTGATTAAATCTTTCGGTCGATTCCCGTTCGCGGTCTGCCAAGATCTTGATAGTCTCTCGAAGCTCCGCGATCTGGTTGGCAATCAAACGCTCGCCCTCTTCCACACCACCAACTCGCGAGAGAGGAACTTCACGATGATGCTCGCGCGCAGGCAATTCACGCCGCATCGGCCCTCGCTCGCGATCAGATTCTCGGGATTCCCGATGCACTTCACGATCACGCGGCAGATCCCGATCATGTTGTGGTTCACGATCATGTTGTGGTTCACGATCATGTTGTGGTTCACGATCATGTTGTGGTCCACGATCATGTTGTGGTCCACGGTCACGCTGCGGTTCACGGTCACGTTGTGGTGTCCGGTCACGAGGCGCTTCGGGGCGTTCGCGAGTCGGTTCACTTTCGCGTGCACGATCTCTTTGTGTACGAATAGGATCTTGGTCGCGAACGGGAGCATCTTGCGGTGACTTTCGGCCAGGTGGATTTTCGACTGGACGTTCAACTTGCCGCGAGTTCTGTCGATCAAATTCCCGCAATGGATCCTGTGCAGTGTGTTCAGCTTGGCGATTTCTGTCGCGGCGCACTGGTGCTGCAATTTCGGGACGCGCGGGTCGAGACGGCTTGGATTGTTCGCTAGCGGGGGACGGCACAATATTGGTTTCCGCTTGTGCTGCGGGGACCAGCGCCACTTTTGTCGGCTGGTCGCTGGGCAGTTGCGATTGTACTTCTACCCCAGTTTGCACCTTCGCGGCGTTCGATGTGTGATTTGGACCAACCGCCTCCAGAACGCTCTTTGGCTCGGTGGCCGCAACTGGCTGGTTGAGTGCGGGCTTGTCGGCAACTTCACTGGCGATGTACTTGGCTGGCAACAATTCGCCACTGAGACTCGTCGCATGTTGGCTTGCGGGCGATTTGGAGGACGCTGCAATATCTGACTGAGGCAAGTTATGGATTTGGCCACAGACTTTGCATCGAAAGTGTTCGATCGAAAATTTTGTACCACCGATGACAATTTCGCGAGGCAAGGAATCATTTGCACGAGCCAAAGTAGAGGTCGGGAGGATACCCGCGATGGTCACAAACAGCCACTTCGCAAAGAGGCGTTTTTTGTTCATTTGCTGGTGTTTCTTGGCGGAAGATTTCATCTTTAGCTCACTGAAAAATTAGAACGTAGCTGGCAGGCAAAGTCGGCGACCGTCCAACTGGTCAGCCACGTGAATTGCTCAATATTGTCGCTTGCCAAGACCAAACTTGCAAACGGTAGCCAATCAGCTTGCAGGTCAATTTCCACCTCACCAGCTTGGACTAGTCACCTCGCCGGAGCAACGAACGTAGTTATAGTAAACACATGTTGCATGGAAGGCTCGTCATGATAGAAAACCTAGACGTGGGCTAGCAGATCTTTAACTTTAAGGTGCGGTAATCATGAAAGTGTGGCGAAATCTTGTGTGCCTTTATCTGATTTTAGCGGCAGTTGTCGCACATGCTGCCGAGCCAAAAAAATTGGTGATTATTGCTGGCAAGCCGTCTCATCCACCGCGCATGCATGAGTTTAATGCGGGCGTTCAATTGTTGGCTGAGTGTTTAAAAAACCAGCCGATGCTGCATGTTGAGATTTGCTTGAACGGCTGGCCTAGCGACGAAAGCAAACTAGCCGGCGCGGACGCCGTCGTATTTTATATGGATGGAGGAGCCAAACACGAAGCAGTTCAGGAGAACGGACGTCGCTTGAAACTGATCGACCAGTGGACAAAAAACGGTGTTGGCATTGGTTGCATGCACTATGGGGTGGAGATTGTTCCCGCTCAGGCAGGAAAAGAATTCAAACGCTGGATTGGCGGTCATTACGAGCACATGTTCTCCTGCAATCCCATTTGGGAACCGCATTTCACTGAATTCGCGCCGCACGATATCACTCGTGGTGTCAGCCCGTTTCAGATCAAGGATGAGTGGTATTTTAATATGCGATTTATTGCGGACATTGCCGGGAACGAACCGGCTCAACGAGAGGGTACCAAGTTCGTGCCGATCTTGGTCGCTGCGCCAAGTGCCGAAGTTCGTAATGGTCCTTACGTATATCCCAAAGGACCATACTCGCATATTCAAGCATCCATGGGACGAGCCGAAGCGATGATGTGGGCGATCGAAAGGGCCGATGGTGGTCGCGGATTTGGTTTTACCGGTGGACACTTCCACGACAATTGGGGCAATGATAATTTTCGGAAAGTTGTATTGAATGCCATGCTGTGGATCGCGAAGGTCCAAGTGCCAGACTCAGGAGTCGTTTCGTCGATTACAGCCGACCAATTGAACGCCAACCTCGACCCCAAACCAAGTCGTTAAAAACCAAGTTATTGAACTGCAGAATCTTGGCAAGTTCACAGCTTCTGTTAGATAGGAATGTAGTGAGAATATGGCGCGAGCCGACGATTTGGCGCTGATCGACGAATACGTCCAGAACTTGGCTCTCAAGCGTCACATGTTGGCGGTTGAGGCAACTGTCTGCGGCTATGCAAGAAAATATGGAGAGGATGAAGAAAAGTGGGGGTCGGTTGGGTTGTTACACGACTTCGACTACGAACGCTGGCCAAATCCTCCCGACCATCCGCTGCAAGGTAGTCAGATACTAAGGCAGAGGAATTATCCTGAGGAAGTCATTTATGCGATTCTATCACATGCAGATTATCTGTCCGATCGCTTTCCGCGCAAGTCACGCTTGGACAAAACGCTGTACGCCTGTGACGAGTTGAGCGGCTTTCTGGTGGCCTGTGCTTTAGTTCGACCTGAGCGTTTGCAAGGATTGTCGGCGAAAAGTGTGCGCAAAAAATTAAAGCAAGTCAGTTTTGCGGCTGCGGTCAGCCGAGACGACATCATTCGAGGTGCCGAAGATCTTGGAGTCGACCTGGACGAACATATCGAGTTTTGCGTAACTTGCTTGCAACCGATCGCGCCAGATCTTGGTCTGACTTGAAGGTGGTAAGTTCGATCCGCCGCAACGCTAACGCGCGCGGGCTTAAGACCCATCGCGTTGACAGTAAAGAAGAACCCAAAGCTGCAGGCCGTCGATAATCATTGAACACGGGTTTCCGGCCGCCGAGGACGGGCACATTGCAAAAATGCTGTTACCAATTCGTCTGCAAATCCTGGGTCGTTGATGTGAAAGGGTGTGCGTACCACGCGACAATTCTGGTTGGCTGCAAGCGATTTCTCCAACTCGTCGAATAATGCGGCATCCGCGCGGGGATCAAAAAAGGGTTGATCGGGGTGGTCGAGCGCTGAGACGCCACGTTCAGGAATCAGAAATACCGCTGGAGACTTAAGTGAGTTTAATTTGCCAGCTATCCATCGCGCGGCTAGGACATTTTCGTCTGGCGTTGTGCGCATGAGCGTGACCTGTGCATTATGGCTATGTAACTTGCGTTGACGGTAGCGTTCAGGGACCAAGTCGAGGCTGCCAAAATTCACCATATCCAACGCACCCAGGCTGAGCACAAATGGAATCTCACGCTGCACAATAGCATCAAAGCGATTGGGGCCAGCCGGAAATATGCCGCCGGCAATTTCGTCAGCGACTTCAGTAGTTGTGATATCGAGGACACCTTCAATTAAGCCCGATTCGACTAGTTTCTCCATGGCGCGTCCACCGGCACCGGTTGCGTGGAATATCAGGCAGTCGAAACCAAGTTCCGCAAGTTGCTTGCGCACGTTGGAAACACATGGTGTTGTGACACCAAACATGGTCATACCAACTGTTCGCTTGGACTGCGTCGGAGGTACACGATTCAATACCATGCCCGCCATCGCATGAGCCGCGTTGGCCAATACTCGAACGGAAACGGAGTTGAGTCCCGCCACATCAACCACTGAGTGCATCATACAAATATCGCTGCAGTCGACGTAGGCTGACGTATTGCCACTGGCAACCGTTGACACCATCAACTTCGGTAATCCAATCGGCAACGCTCGCATGGCTTGAGTGACCAGTGCCGTACCACCACTACCTCCGATACCTATAACTCCTTGCAACACGCCAGCCGCTGCACGTTCACACACCAACGTCGTCAGAGCATGGCTCATCGCGCTAACTGCCTGTCCGCGGTCCATGTTACGTAGTTGGTCACCTGACATACCAAGCGGTGCGAACAACGATTCTCGGGGAATGTCTGCCGCGACGGTCGGATCGTGCAGGGTACCAACATCCACAGTATGTACAACGACTCCCACTGATCGCAGGCACTTGGCCACCCAAGCGATCTCTTCACCTTTGGTATCCATGGTGGCAATTGCCAGTACAGATGGTTCTGCTTCCGTCATCTTGTGTCTCGCTTGTTACAAAGCGTAATCCTATAATCTTGTGCGGTCGTTCATTATGTAGCAGTCTGGGTTTGACTTGGCCCACTTTGGAATTCTTCGTTGAGACAACACATTGTGTGCCTCAGTCACACGGTAATTGGCTGCGAATACAGTCCATCGGTTTGGTCGGCGAGCACTTGAGAGTTCCTTCCTTGTGCTCAGACCGAAGGTTCCTCAATACAGTGAATTGTGCAGCCATCGCGGCTGAGGTCATTTAGACCAGTGTAGGATAAATCATGCATCGCCACTACGAGCAACTCGCACGCTCTCGAAACACAAGTTCGTTTCAGGATCTTTGCGTGAGTCGGTTACGGATAAAGAGATTATGGCTAGCAAGCTGTACTTGCCTGCTTGGCGTTGCGTGGCTGAACCAAGCGATTGGTGCTCCGCAAAACCTTCACGTTGCGGTGGTTGACGCTCAGTCGAAGCAGCCTTTGGCGGCTAGGCTGTATCTGCGTTCGCTGGACGGCCAGTCGTATTATTTTGCGGTGAACGATCCGGCAGGATCGGCTGTCAAATATGAAAAGCGTAACTGGATCAATACACGTTCCTTCGAACATCACACAACAATCTCAGCTCATTCGGCCCATGTTGCTCTGGAGCCAGGACGTTACGAGTTAATCATTGAGCGAGGCAAGGAATATCACCCCGTAACAGAGGAAATTGTCATTCAAGACGATGATATCCAGCTCACTATTCCACTGCAACGTTGGTTTAACGCTGCCGAGCACGGATGGTTTTCAGGTGATACGCATATTCATCGTACCATTGAGGAATTGAAGAACGTAATTGTTGCCGAAGACCTTAACGTTGCGCTTCCGTTGACCTATTGGGTGACGCGGAGCCATACGCCTCCTGCCGCTGGTGACAAGAACCTGTCAGGTGAGTTGCCGTCCGGTTTAATAAACATTGATGCGACGCACGTTATCTGGCCGCGCAATACGGAGTACGAGATATTCACAGTCGGCCCCAAACGGCACACTCTTGGAGCGCTATTTGTGTTAGGGCACACTCAACCGTTGGACTTTGGGGTGCCCAATTGGGAACCAATCATCAAGTCGACACGCACAAGCAGTGTGTTATATGACATGGATAAACTCGACTGGCCATTCGCCATGCTGTTACCCGTGTTGGCGCCGCAAGCGTTATACGAGCTTGCGAACAACCATATGTGGCGCACGGAGTTCGCGTTCGAAAAATGGAATTCAGCAGCCCCATCGTTCATGGTGCCTCCGTTTGGCAAATCGACCGGTGGCGAGCGAGAGTGGATCGACTATACACACGCGATGTATTATTCGCTGCTCAATTGTGGACTTCGTTTGCCGCCTTCAGCCGGAACAGCCAATGGTGTCCACCCAGTTCCAGCAGGATTTGGTCGAGTGTACGTGCAATTGGATGGAGACTTTACTTTCCAGAACTGGTTACTTGGATTACAGCAAGGACGCTCGTTTGTGACCACCGGACCGATGTTGCTGGCTCGCGCCGATGCTCATTATCCTGGACATGTCTTTCGCGTTAGCGGACAAGAAAACGCAGTTTTCAACGTACCAGTGGAGATCGAAGTCACTTCTCAATCGCCGATTCTCTACGGCGAGCTATTGATTAATGGTGAACCAACAAATCTGCTGCGATTCTCGAATACCACGACCCCTGCGGGTGGTTATCATTCGTCAATCAAAACGACGGCCAACGTCAATCGCTCCGGTTGGTTTGCAGTGCGAGTATGGGAGCCGCGCGAGGATCAGCGGATTCGCTTTGCACATACCGCACCTTGGTACGTTGATGTGAACAATGCTCCGGTGCAGATTCCGCGTGAACAACAGGAATACTTAGTTACTCGCATGCGCCAAGAAATCGAACGGAGCAGCCAAGTTCTGGATCAAGACGCACTAGACGAGTATCAGCGAGCGTTGGCATTTTATCATGATCGCCCAGTTGTCGATGACGCCAATCAAGTCCAAAGAAATTCTCGCCCACTGGCAAAGAATCGGCTCGAATGGCTGGACAACATGATCGTGCATCATCGGTATTCGGCACACGAAGTACGCTCTGCGACGGGCCTCGCACTGGATGCAGCACAGCATGAAATCGAACTGCGCAATAACCGCCAAGAACGACAAGATGCTTTGTCCAGGACCAATAAGATTTTGGTTTTACCTTATCCGGCCGGACGACATCCTCGGCGCGGATTCTTGGACGGCGCGATCGATCCGCAGCGAGAGACCAAGTTCAGCGCGTTCGCGCCTTGGAAGGATGGTGGCTATGCAGTTGTCGATGTTCCCGAAGCTATATTTTCAAATCTCGGTCTAACCTACTTGGCTCATACCCACGTACGAACCATTTGGGAGGAACGTCAGGTTTCGCTCGAGAGGCTCGAATGGGAAACGGAGGGAACTGCGCTGCGGTTCGAACGCACGCTGCCCAACGGCATCCGTTTTGGCAGCCGAATTGAACCTACCAACAAAGAAGTGCGAATGTCAATGTGGCTCACCAATGGTACCAGCGCACCCTTAACCGGCCTGCGTGCGCAAGTATGCACCATGCTCAAGGGTATGCCTGGATTTAATTCCCAAACCAGCGCCCAAGTACATTTGCAATCGCCATTTATTGCGCTGCGACATGAGAATTTAGCACGCTGGGTTGTTGTCGGATGGACACCCAATCAACGCGAGTGGAATAATCCACCCGTACCATGCATCCACTCGGATCCTATCTTTCCCAATTGTGATCCGGGCCGGACAGTTCGCGTTGCTGGTGCATTGTGGTTTTACGAAGGGGAGCAGATCGAGCGATTTATCGAAGAAAATTGTCGTCCGCTATTGCGTGAAATGACTCCGGCTAACGATAACGGTTGAAAGCCGGCACGTCACGAGACCAAAGGAAGAGCGACAACTTGCCCGGTTCGTGCCGAAATCAAGCAGGCTTCGCATAACTCAACTGCGGCACGCCCTTCGGCTCCTCCCACGCTTGGAGCTCGATGTTCTAGGATGCTATCCACAAATTCTTGTATGACACCGATGTGTGGAAACAAGCGAATCGGCGATTTGGGCTCCTTCAAATAATCGAATCGTTCCGGTGTAAATACTCGCTCCCATTTGTCCCCTTTGCCAACGTCCAAGTATTCGAAATTCTCCAAGTCGATCATGGCATCGCGACCAATTACTTGAAAGCGCACTTCGCTGCTCGGAATACTTGGGTCGGGCAATTCCGATGTAATCCACATATGAGCCATCAAACCACCTTCAAAGACCACCTGTGCCATAACCGACAGGTTACTACTGGGTAAATCGCTGTAGGTCGTGGCCTGCGCAAAAACATGCGTGGCGTTACGCCCAGTCAGCCAGCGCAGAAAATCGGCGTTATGTGTAGCCATTCCCATAAAGAGCCCGCCGCTCTGCGGATCTAACATCCACTGTCGTTCTTCGCATAACTGCTTAGTCAATGAATGTGGAAATGCACTGACCGTGCGCAGCATGCGCAGGGGACCTAGTTCACCAGCGTCGATCAATTCTTTTGCCTTGCGCGTGATTTTGCGAAAGCGTTCCGTCTTGACCACAGCCAAATTCACTTTACCCCTGCGGCAAGCATCGATCATTGCGTCGCATTGTGCCACGGTCGGAGCCATTGGTTTTTCGGCGAGTACATGTTTTCCACGCGCTGCGGCAGCTCGCGTCAACTCCAATCGATCTTGGTCCGGCGTCGCCAACACCACCGCATCAACATCCGGCCGCTCGAACAGCTTTTCAGCACTCGGCTCGCACGCCACCCCATAATCATTGGCCAAACCTGCCGCGCGGCGTCCACCTGCGATAGCCACTAAGCGGCATCCGCGGGTATGTTTGGCCGCAACCTCGCTATACGTCAAACCCATGAACCCAGAACCGACGATACCTATGCCGACTGTTTCCATCGTAAATCTCGCGAACAAAAATTGGCTAGTGCGACCGAGCAAAATGGGCCGAGCCCGCAGTTAGTTTACAGACTTGTCATTCGATATTGTAGGAGGACCTCGAACCTCATACAGCGAGATCCAACCGAACTTTGCACTCGTTACAGTTTTGCGGACTGTCATCTTGCCGGCTTTCAAAAAGGAACCAAATGCGAGAGCTGGATTCACAATTTCTGATCAAACAACTACCGAGTATTTACAGGTTCACATTCATATGCACCATTAAAGCCACATAGTGATTACAATTCCGATCGTCGACCGTCGAGTGGTTGAACATCGATGGTGAGTATATTGAGTTGTGTGCCAATGACTGATTGCGAGCAATGGCTTGCTAAGTGGATTGAGAATTGGCTGATTGATAAATGCTTTAGGGAGAACCAGCTTGATGTCGCAAATCCTACCGGGGCGATTGCCGTTACTAGCTGTCTATTTGGTGCTGGCTGCATTGCGTATGCACTCATTGGGAGTGCCGCACGCGGTTGCACAGCAGGAAGCACCCAAAACTCCGTCATTGACCATCGACTCGATCTTTCAAGAAAAGAATTTTGGCGTAAAGAGTTTCTCCGGTCGTTGGCAAAAAGACAGTCAAGGTTTCGAGCGAATTCGTACTGACGGCAAGTCGGGCTTCACTTCCATTGTCCGCATTTCATTGGACCGACCCAGCGAGGAGGAGACTCTAGTTCCCAGCGATTGGCTCAAACCAGACACCACCTCAAAACCTCTCACGATCGAGTCATATGAATGGTCTTCGGATCGAACAAAGCTATTGATCTTTACTAATTCGAAACGAGTATGGCGGTTGAATACCCGAGGTGACTACTGGGTTTTGGACATGTCCAGCAAGAAACTGGCAAAGCTTGGTAGCGAGGCTCCGGAATCTTCGCTGATGTTCGCCAAATTCTCCCCAACTGGATCCGCAGTGGCCTACGTCTTCAATCGCGACATCTACTACCAAGACTTGCGTGATGTGGGAAAAACAGAACGTCTCACTCACTCCCATTTAGAGACGACAATCAATGGCACGTTCGATTGGGTGTATGAAGAAGAATTCTCCTTGAGAGATGGCTTTCGTTTCAGCGCGGACGGCAAGCGAATTGCGTTTTGGCAGATCGATAGTTCACAAGTCGAACTGTTTCCGTTAGTTGATAATACCAGCACCCTCTATCCAAAAATCCAGCACATTCCGTATCCGAAAGTTGGTACCAAGAACCCTTCAGCCCGGCTGGGAGTCATTGAGCTTGCCGGTCAAGCCAGCCCGGATCATCAATCTTCAAAATCCGGCCGGGAGATTACGTGGCTTAATAT